>JAUIBJ010000644.1 GCA_030428025.1 Alphaproteobacteria bacterium | reverse complement strand
AACATCGCCGGGGCCCACCGCATGGGCGGGTTTTGCCACCTTCTGGCTGTTCACGCGCACATGCCCACCCGAGACGAGTTTCGCCGACAGCCCGCGTGTCTTGAAGAAACGCGCCTGCCAGAGCCACTTATCGAGGCGGATTTTTTCCGGATTTGGAATCAAGGCGTTACGACTTGTCCTTCAACCCCATCAACGCCGCCGCGAAGGGGTTGTCGGGGTCGATCCGGTCCTTCTTCTCGGGCCTTGCGGAATAGCTGCGGGAGCCCGCCTGCTCGGGTTTTGTCCCGCGCGGCTTGCCCTTGGGCTTGCGGCCCTGGCCCCTCTCCTGCCCCTGCGGCTTGCCCTGACGGCGCGGCTGGCCCTGGCGATTGCCCTTGGGTCGGCCAGCCCATGTGAAGGTATAGAACACCTCGATCTCGGGTTGGGTCATCTCCGCCGGCGTCTCGCCGGGCAGCACCTCTTCCTCTGGCGTGGCGGGGATGTCAGGCGCGGCCTCGGGCACCTCGGCGGGTTCGGCGGCGACCGGTGCTTCGCCGGCATCCGCGATTTCCTCGGCCGGGGACTCGGGCACCTCTGCCTCCTGCGCAAGCTCTGCCTCCGGCGCAGGCGTATCCGGCGTCTCGGGTACGGACACGGCCCCACTCTCGGCGCTATCCATCACCGGGGCTGCGCCCGTCTCGGCGGCCGCGGCCTCGTCGGCTGGGGCATCGGCCAGCGCCTGATCCACCGGCTTGACCTTCTCACGCTCGCCACGCTCGGCGCGATAGCCCAGCCCCTGCATCAGATCGGCGAACTGTTCCAGCGTCATGCCGGTGATCGACAGCATGTCGGCCTTGGCCTCGAACCCGCCTCGGCTGTCCTCTGCGCGCAACATGTCGGCAAGCCGTTCCAGCATGTCGATTCGAATCGCCCGCTCGCCGGCGGCGCGATAACCGGCCATGGCGAAATACCCGTCGGGAAAGGTGCCTGCGGCCCCGGCCGGCACGGTCACCAGCCCCGGCGGTGGTGCCTCGGGGAACTCGTCGAGCCCGCGGGAGAGTGACCACAGCACCAGCCGCAGCCGCGTCGGCGCGGGTTTCAGCAGGAGCGGCAGGAAGATCGTGAACTGACCGAAGCGGACGCCGTGCTTGCGCAGCGCACCGCGCGCGTCCTGATCGAGCGCCTTGACCTCGTCGGCCACGGCCCCGCGCGGGATAACGCCCAAAGCCTCGACCATGCGGAAGCCGAAGCCCCGCGCCAGACCGGTCAGAGCCTCGTCGCGCTGGATCGCCAGAAGCGGTTCGAACAGGGTGGCGATCTTGCGGTCGATGAAATGCTGCAGCCGGCGCTGCACCTTCTGGATCACGTCCGGCCCGGCCGTGTCGTCGACGAAGGCCACCACCTCGGGCTTGAGCGGATCGCTGCCGGCGGCAAGCTTGCCCACGGCCTGATCGCCCCACATCAACCCGCCCTGTTCGGTGAAGTCGATCTCGGTATCGGGCGCATTGTAGAACCGGTCGGCCCGCAGGTTGAAATGGGGGGCCAGCGCCTGAAGGCTGGCCTGTTGCAGGGTCTTGGCCTCCTGCCCGGCCGCGGCCTTGTCCTGGATGAACCGGAAGCCTTCCAGACGGCCTACGAATTCGCCTTCCACGGTCACTTCACCGCTGTCGTTCACATCGGCCACGATGGCCTCCTTCTGTTTCAGCCGCCTGAGCAGCACCGAGGTGCGCCTGTCCACGAATCTCTGGGTCAGCGCGCCGTGCAGCGCATCCGACAGGCGGTCTTCTACCGCGCGAGTCGCCTCGCGCCAATGGGTTTCATTGTCCACCCAGCCCGACCTCTGGGCCACATAGGTCCAGGTGCGGATATAGGCCAGACGCTTGGACAACGTATCAATGTCGCCATCGGTTCGATCGATTCGCCGAACCTGGCGGGCGAACCAGTCCTCGGAGATACGGCCGCGCTGGTGCAGGTCGCAATAGATCGTCTCCAGAAGGCCGGCATGTTCGCTGTGGCTGATGCCGCGGAAATCGGGTACGCGGCAGACATCCCACAACAGCCGCACGGAGCGCCCGTCGCTGGCCCGTGCGCGCACCTCGGCCACCTGCGACAGCGTCTTCAGCGCCATCAGGTCGTCGGCCTCCCGAGCCTTCGACAGCCAGTCGTGGGACGGCCGTTCCTCAAGCGAAGCGATCAGCGCATCGAGCTGACCGAAGCTCAGCGACGGATTGCGCCACTCCAGCTTGCGCACGGGGGCGAAGCGGTGGTCCGTGATCGCCTCGGCCACGTCCGGGTCAAGGTCGGCGGCCTCGCCGGTCACCCCGAAACTGCCGTTGCGCATGCCCCGTCCCGCGCGGCCCGCGATCTGGGCCAGTTCGTTGGGCATGAGCGCGCGCATCCGCCGCCCGTCGAACTTGGAGAGCGAGGAAAAGGCCACATGGTCGATATCGAGGTTGAGACCCATGCCGATGGCGTCGGTGGCCACCAGATAATCCACATCGCCATTCTGGTAGAGATCGACCTGGGCGTTGCGGGTGCGCGGCGAAAGCGCCCCCATGACCACTGCCGCCCCACCCTTCTGGCGCCTGAGAAGTTCGGCGATGGCATAGACGTTTTCCACCGAAAAGCCGACGATGGCGCTTCGGGGGGGCATCTTGGGGATCTTGCGCGAGCCCGTGTAGCTCAGCTGCGACATCCTTTCGCGGCCCAGGAATTCCACCCCCGGCACCAGCGCGGCAATCGCCCCGCGCATGGCATGCGAGCCCAGAAACTGCGTCTCGCGCAGCCCGCGCATGCGGAGCAGGCGGTCGGTGAAGACATGGCCGCGCTCGGGATCGGCGCAAAGCTGGATCTCGTCCACCGCCACGAAA
>JAUIBJ010000026.1 GCA_030428025.1 Alphaproteobacteria bacterium | reverse complement strand
TCACGCTTGCCGTTCGCAGCCAGATCGAGCGGCGTCTCCACCGCCGGATTGTCCAGGTTGATCGTCGGCGGCGCCACCTGATCGCGCACCGCAAGGATCGAAAAGATCGCCTCGATCGCTCCAGCCGCGCCCAGAAGATGCCCGGTCGAGGACTTGGTCGAGCTCATCGTCGCCGTCGCCGCCGCGTTCCCCAAAAGCCGCTCAACCGCCTTCAGCTCGATCGTGTCGGCCATGGTAGAAGTGCCATGCGCGTTGATGTAGTCCACCTCAGAGGCGTCGAGCCCCGCGTTCCTCAGAGCCGCCTGCATCGCCCGGAACCCGCCATCGCCATCCTCGCTCGGCGCGGTGATGTGATAAGCATCGCCCGACAGCCCGTAACCCAGAATCTCGGCGTAAATCCGCGCACCGCGCGCCTTGGCGTGCTCCATCTCCTCCAGAACTACCACGCCGGCACCCTCACCCATGACGAACCCGTCGCGGTCCACGTCATAGGGCCGGCTCGCCGCCTGGGGATTGTCTGCCCATTTGGTCGACAGCGCCTTGCAGGCGTTGAACCCCGCAATCCCGATTTCGCAGATCGCCGCCTCGCCCCCGCCGGCGATCATCACGTCAGCATCGCCATGCTGAATCAGCCGCGACGCGTCGCCGATGGCATGCGCACCGGTCGAACAGGCCGTCACCACCGAATGGTTCGGGCCCTTGAACCCGTAGCGGATGCTAACCTGACCGCTGATCAGGTTGATCAGCGCGCCGGGAATGAAAAAGGGCGACACGCGCCGCGGACCCTTTTCCTGCATCAACAGTGTCGTCTGCTCGATCGAATGCAGCCCGCCGATGCCAGAGCCGATCATCACCCCGGTGCGCAGCCGGCTCTCCTCGTCCTCGGGCATCCAGTCGGCATCACGCACGGCCTGATCGGCGGCGGCCACCCCGAACAGGATGAAATCGTCCACCTTGCGCCGTTCCTTTGGCTCCATGTACTCGTCGGGGTTGAAGCTGCCATCGCTGCCATCGCCGAAGGGCACCTCGCAGCCATACTTCGTCGTCACCCGGCTCGCATCGAACTTGGTGATCGGCCCGGCGCCGGACTGGCAGTCCAGAATTCGGCGCCAGCTTTCCTCGACCCCGGAAGCCAGAGGCGTGATCAATCCCAGACCCGTGACGACGACGCGACGCATGCTGCTGCCCTTTCTCAATTCTGCCCGATGCTCATACCCTGCCTTGGCCCCGAGGGGCAAGCCCGACAGGAAAGGGGCGCCCATTCCGGCGCCCCCCGTTTCGGTCCCGAAGACCGGTGCCTTAAAGGAACTCGGCCACCGGCTCGGGGTCGGACGCAGCGATGGCCAGCGCCTTCTCCAGATCGACATCCTTGGACAGCAGCGCCCGGCCGATCATCGTACCTGAAATGTTGGGTACGTATTTCAGCCGTGCCACGTCATCGACGCTGCGCACCGTGCCGCGGGCGATGACCGGATGGCGGGTGACCTCGGCCAGCCCGGTGATCACACTGAGGCTTGCATCGGCATCCTCGATATCGGCGTCAATATCGGTCACGATGATCCCGGCAAGCGGCGCATCGTCGAAGGCCTGAACATAGGTCTTGGGATCGAAGGCGCTGCGCGTGCGCCAACCCTCGGTCATCACCGAACCCTCGAATATGTCCACGGCCAGAACGATCTGGTCGGGCCGGTACTTGGCGATCTCCTTCACAAGATCGGGGTCATGCGCGGCCATCGTGCCGATCACGATCCGCCCTGCACCCTTGTCGATCCAGCGCTCCACCGCGTCGCGCGAGCGGAAACCGCCGCCCAACTGCACCGGAATTCCCACCGAACGGATGAGGCTTTCCAGAAGCTCGTTGTTGTTGCCCTTGCCGGCCAGCGCGTCGATATCGGTCACATGCAGCCATTGCGCGCCCGCGGCCGCGAATTTCCTGGCCGTCTCCACAGGGTCGACATGCCAGATCACGGGCTCGTCCACGCGCCCCCGCGTCAGCGACACGCATTTGCCGTCATGAAGTTCCAGTGTGGGATAGATGATCATGCCTGAACTCCCGTTGATTCGGTTCAGCCCGCCGCCACCGGCAAAGCAGCGACACCATGTATGGTAATGCGACTTGCCGATGCATTCAATTCGGCATCATGAAGTCCATTCGCGGCTTCGCCCGGATTTTTCCCTCGGACGAGCAGGATGCGCGGGGTCCGATTTGCGCCCAGAAACGAAAAGGCCCCCGCCGCGCACGGCAGAGGCCCGGAACCGGCTGCCGGCGAAACCGCCGGCGCTCGCAGACTTACTGCGCTTCCTTGATGAATTTCACCGCGTCGCCGAAGGTCTGAATGGTTTCGGCTGCATCGTCGGGGATCTCGATGCCGAACTCTTCCTCAAACGCCATGACCAATTCGACCGTGTCGAGGCTGTCCGCGCCAAGATCGTCGATGAAGGAGGCGTTTTCGGTGACCTTGTCTTCTTCAACGCCCAGGTGCTCTACGACGATCTTTTTCACGCGCTCTGCGATATCGCTCATGTCTTCGTTCCTCACATTGTCTCGGGCACCCAGGCCCGTTATTCCGCCCCTGCCCCTGACTGGGAAGCGGCCTTCGGTTGTGCCCCTCTGGGCGGTTGATTCGGCCCGTGGCTCAGGCGCTGGCGGGCTGGCCTGTGCCGGCCCCCGGATGCAAACTGCGCCGCCTATAGCATATGGCGCGCAATTGGCAAATCATTTCCCGAACTGGGAATTGCGGGCGGAAATACAAGCCCGGGAAGCTCAGATCATCGCCATCCCGCCGTTCACATGCAAGGTGGTTCCGGTGACATAACCCGCCTCGGGGCTGGCCAGATAGAGCACCGCCGCGGCGATCTCCTCGGGCGTGCCCATCCGCGCGGTGGGGATCTGGGCGTTGATCGCCGCCTTCTGATCGTCGGTCAGCTTCTCTGTCATCGCCGTGGCGATGAAGCCCGGCGCCACCGCATTGGCGGTGATGCCGCGGCTCGCCACCTCATAGGCCAGCGATTTCGTAAGCCCCACCATGCCCGCCTTCGACGCGGCATAGTTTACCTGGCCCGGATTGCCGGTCGCGCCCACGATCGAGCTGATATTGATGATCCGTCCCCACCGGGCCTTCATCATCGGACGAACTGCGCCCCGGCACAGCCGCATGGTGGCGGTCAGGTTCACGTCGATCACCGTCTGCCAGTCCTCGTCCGACATCCGCATGAAGATCTGATCGCGGGTGATGCCGGCGTTGTTGACCAGGATGTCCAGCGCCCCCATCGCCTCGGCCGCCCGCTTGGGCAGCGCGTCGACTGCCTCGGGGTCGCCCAGATCGCAGGGCAGCACATGCGCCCGCTCGCCCAGCTCCGCGGCCAGCGCCTCCAGCGGTTCCACCCGCGTGCCGCTCAGGGCGACAGTCGCGCCGGCACCTTGCAGCGCCCGGGCGATGGCACCACCGATCCCCCCCGATGCCCCGGTGATCAACGCGCATTTGCCTGTCAAATCAAACATGTCCCTCTCCCTGTTCATGCAACGGGGGCGCGCCCCCGTCCTATGCCTGAAGGCTTGCCGCCGCCGCCGTCACATCTTCGGGCGAGCCCACAGCGCGGCAGGCGATGTCGCGATTGATCCGGCGCACCATGCCGCTCAGCGCCTTGCCCGCGCCGATCTCCCAGATCTCGGTGACGCCCTCGCGGCCCATGTATTCCACGGATTCGCGCCAGCGCACCGACCCTGTCACCTGATCGACCAGCAGCGACCGGATCACATCCGGCGCCTCCACGGACTCGGCCAGCACATTGGCCACCAGCGGCACCTTGGGTGCCCTGATCTCCACCTCCTCCAGCGCCTCGGCCATGGCCCGCGCGGCGGGCTCCATCAGCGCGCAATGGAACGGTGCGCTCACCGGCAGCAACATGGCGCGCTTGGCGCCCCGCTCCTTGGCCATCTCCACGGCGCGTTCCACCGCCTCGCGATGGCCGGAAATCACCACCTGGCTCGGATCGTTGTCATTCGCGGCCTGCAGCACCTGATCACCTTTCGCGTCCTCGGCCAGTTGCCGCGCACCGTCCAGATCCATGCCCAGAAGCGCCGCCATCGCGCCCACGCCCACCGGCACTGCCTCCTGCATTGCCCGGCCCCGGATGCGCAACAACCGTGCCGTGTCGGCGACGCTCAGCGCGCCCGCCGCGGCCAGCGCCGAGTATTCGCCCAGCGAATGGCCCGCCACCATCGCCGCCGCCTCGATGGCGACGCCCTCGACCTCCAGCGCCCGCATCGCCGCCAGCGAGGTGGCCATCAGCGCCGGCTGCGCGTTCTGCGTCAGGGTCAGTTGGTCCTGCTCGCCCTCCCAGATCAGCGCGCTCAGCTTTTCGCCCAGAGCCTCGTCGACCTCGTCGAACAGGGCCTTCGCGGCCGGATAGGCACGGGCCAGATCGTGCCCCATGCCAATTGTCTGGGCGCCCTGCCCGGGAAATACGAATGCACGGCTCATCGTGTGGCGGCTCCTCCCAAGAATTTCCCCCCGATACCGTGCCCTGCCGCAGGAGGCAACGCCAAGCAAGGGCTGACGCCCGGCTTTTGCGGCGCGCCCGGTCATCCTAGGTTATGGAATTCACGGGAAAGGCCGCCCCGCCCGCCGGCTCAGCCCCTGGCCAGAGCCGAGCGGATGGCGCGCGCCTGCCGACGCGAACGCACCGGCGCCGTCACCGAATAGCGCCCGTCGAAGGCGTTGGCGGTGAAGGTGCCGTTACGCAGGCTGATTTCCGACATGTCGCGGAAATGGAACCGTCCGGTCAGATAGACCCGCCCGCCCGCGTCGCGCTCATAGCTGCGAATCTCCTGCCGCTTCGGATCGATCTCGACCCGCTGGAAGTCCCGCCGACCCAGAACCGCCAGCAGCAGTACCAGCCCTGCACCGGCAAATCCCAGCGATGCGCCCAGCTTGATCAGCCGCACCGCGTCGTCGCTGGCCGGAAAGGCCCACAACCCGGCGGCGGCGGCAAAGAGCGCCGTCGCCCCGCAGAGCATGATCGCCTTGGCCGCGAAGGACCAGTCCAGTTTGTTTTCCGCCACCAGTTCCCGCAAGGGGGTCCGGCGCGCGAAGGCCTGGAATTCGGCGGAATGGTCTGGCAGGGCGAACATCGGTCTTTTCCTTCGGCAATCTGACGGGGGCGACCGTGGCATCCCAAGCGGTCAGCAATAAGGCACGGGCTGGGCGAATTCCCGGCGTCTGCCGGGCCTTGCCTTGCGGCGCGTTCCGTCGTATAGCCCGCACTCCTTTCGCAATCGTTTCGAACCGCGCAGCCTCTCGTGGCGGGGCCGCGAAAGGGAAATGGCCCGCCTTTGAAATGCGCCTTGAAAGAAGTGGAACTGACATGCCGCTCTATGAGCATGTGTTTATCGCGCGCCAGGATCTGTCCAACACGCAAGCCGAAGGTCTCGTTGAACATTTCGGCACCGTCCTCGCCGACAACGGCGGCAAGCTCGTCGACAGCGAGTACTGGGGCGTCAAGACGATGGCCTACAAGATCAACAAGAACCGCAAGGGTCATTATGCCTTCCTGAAGACCGACGCGCCCGCGCCGGCCATTCACGAGATGGAGCGCCTGATGCGCCTGCATGACGATGTCATGCGCGTCCTGACCATCAAGGTCGACGAGCACGAAGAGGGCCCCTCGGTCCAGATGCAGAAGCGCGACGAACGCGGCGAGCGCCGCGAGCGCCGTTGATCAGAGCTTGAAGAAAGGACAATAAACCATGGCCGCAAAACCGTTTTTCCGCCGCCGCAAGGTCTGCCCCTTCTCGGGCGAGAACGCGCCGAAGATCGATTACAAGGACACCAAGCTGCTGCAGCGCTACATCTCCGAGCGCGGCAAGATCGTGCCCTCGCGCATCACCGCCGTCTCGGCCAAGAAGCAGCGTGAACTGGCCCGCGCCATCAAGCGCGCCCGCTTCCTCGCCCTGCTGCCCTATGCCGTGAAGTAAGGAGGAAACCGAAATGCAAGTCATCCTTCTCGAACGCGTCGCGAAGCTGGGCCAGATGGGCGAAGTGGTCGATGTGAAGCCGGGCTATGCCCGCAACTACCTGCTGCCGCAGAAAAAGGCGCTGACCGCCTCTGCGGCGAATATCGCCCAGTTCGAAGACCAGAAGGCCCAGTTCGAGGCCCGCAACCTCGAGACCCGCAAGGAAGCCGAGAAACTGGCCGAATCCCTCGACGGACAACAGTTTGTCGTGATTCGCCAGGCCTCCGACTCGGGGGCGCTCTATGGTTCGGTCACCACCCGCGACGCCGCCGACGCGACCAGCGAGGCGGGCTTTTCGCTCGACCGCAAGCAGGTCGCCATGGGCGGCCCGATCAAGGAACTGGGACTGCACGAGGTTCTGGTCACCCTGCACCCCGAGGTCGAGGTGACGATCAAGATCAACGTCGCCCGCTCGCCCGAAGAGGCCGAGCTTCAGGCCTCCGGCAAGACCATTCAGGAAGCCGCCGCCGAGGAAGAGGAAGCCGCCGATTACGAGATCGCGGAACTGTTCGAGGACATCGGCTCGGCCGCGCAGGACGACGAACACCTCGCGGATGCGGTCGAAGACATGCTTCCCGAAGAGAGCGAAGAGGACGAGGACAGGTAAGCCTAGCCTCGTTCCCGGTTATCTAGGGCCGCGCTTTGAGGGCGCGGCCCTTTTGCATTCGGAAGGCGCCCCGGGACGCTGCACGCCGCCGCCCTTCACTCAGGGCGTTCTCCAAGCACATACCCGGCCGGGCAGGACAGCCGCCAGCCCAGTCCTTCACGGGCATAGTCCAACGACACCTGTCCGCCCGTGCTGGTCTCGACCATGTCCACCGTCACCCGTGTGCCGAAGCCGCGGGTCGCGGGCGCGGCCACCTCGGGCCCGCCCCGCTCCTGCCAGACCAGAACGAAGCGCGGCTCCGGCGCATCGGCCCGGTCGGCCGACCATGTGACGCAGACCTGCCCGCTGCCATTCGAAAGCGCCCCGTATTTGGCGGCATTGGTCGCCAGTTCGTGCAGGGCCATCCCCACCGCCTGCGCCGCATCCGGTTTCAGCTTGAGCGGCGGTCCGTCGATCTCGATCCGCCCGTCGATCAGGTCGGAGAAATGCGATAGCTGCGAACGCACCAGATCGTCGAGTGGCACCGTCCGCCAGCCGTTGTCGAAAAGCAGGTCCTGCGCAGCGGCCAGCGCCCGCACCCGCTTTCCGAACCGATCCGTGAAGTCCTTGTCACCCGAGGCCGCGGTCTGGCGCGCGATCGCCTGCACAAGCCCCAGCATGTTCTTCGAGCGGTGATTGATTTCGCGCATGACCATGTCGTTATGCTCTTCATGACGCTTGCGGTCGGAAATGTCGTTGAACAGGATGGCGACGTGCCTTTTCTGCGGCGCATCGACGGGGAATGCATAGACATCGAACCATCGGCCCAGCATCTCCGAATGCTGCTCGAAGCGGATTGGCTCGCCGGTGCGGGCCACGTGCCCGTAGGTCTCGTACCAATGCTCCTCCAGCTCCGGCGCCGCCGCGCGCAGCCATTCGCCCAGGATGGCCTCGGGAAAGCCCGTTCGCTCATAGAAGGCGGGATTCGCCTCGATCACGCGGTAATCCGTGCGACCGCCGGGGGCCTCCAGACAGACCTCCACCACGCAGAACCCCTCGTCGAGCGCCTCGAACAGCGCGCGATAGCGCTCCGTGCTGGCCTTTTCCCGCGCCTCCGCCTCGGTTTGCCGTGTCGTCTCCTGCACCACCGCCACGATGCCGATGTTGCGCCCCTCCATGCGCAGGGGAAAGAAATCCTCCGACCATGTCCGGACGATTCCGGGCTGGGCGGGGGTTTCGCCGCGTATCTCGACGCCGCGCCAGGGTTCGCCTGTCTCGATGATCTTCTCCCATTTGCGATACACATCATCGAGTTGCGCGAGGCCGGGCAGGATCTCGTCCGGTCGTCGTCCGATATGGGCCTCGGGCGGCAACCCGTTGATGCGCGCGAGCACGTCGTTGACGCGCGTGAAACGAAACTCCCGATCCCATACGCCCAGTCCGACGGAGGCCACGTCGAAAAGCGAGGCGAGCAGCGCGCCGGTCTCGTCGCGGTCTTCCTCGGCACGTTTCTGCGCGGTGATGTCGTGGGATGTGCCCAGCAGGCGACGGGGTTCGCCGCTGTCGTCCCATTCCACACAGCCGCTTTCCGCCAGCCAGCGCACCGCGCCATCGTGGCCCAGGACACGGTGCACCGAACGGTATTCGCCGGTCTCCGAGCGCAGCGCCGCCTCGACCGCGCCGCGGAAGGCGTCGCGGTCCTCGGGGTGAACGCACTGCACGATCCGCTCGAAACTGTCGGGCTGGCCGCTGCTTCTCGGCAGCACGCTGTCGATGCTCAGGAGGCGCGAAACGCGATCCGAGCGTATGTCCCATTCGAAGACAATCGCCAGCGCGGCCCGCATGACGCGATGCAGTTGCCCGTCCCGCTCCGGCTGGGGGTTCGGGTCGGAGGACGAAAGCCCACGCGCGCGGTCCTCCGTCACATCCACGTTGATCCCGCGGATGACGCGCACATTGCCCGCCTCGTCCCGCTCGATCGCGGCCCGGTCGAGCATCACCCGAACCGCGCCGTCCGCACGGACGATGCGGAAGCTGTGGCTGAAGCCCGTCGCGTTGCCTTCCAGATAGGCCGACGTCTCCGCTTCGATTCGCACCCGGTCCTCGGGGTGAATAAGCTGCGTAAACGCCATCTCCGACGCCGGTGCGCAATCCAGCCCGTAAAGGCCGATCAGTTCAGGTGACCAGACCAACCGGTCTTCCGCCGGCCACCATTCATAGGCACCGATCATCCAGTCCGGTTCGAACTGTTGAGTCCGCCAAGCTGACGTCTTGTCCTCGGACATGTCTGGCCCCGCCGGAAATGCATACTCCGCCCGGACGCAAAATGACTGTCGGCAACGAAATAATTCAGGGGCGGTGACCGATTTGTCGCATAGAAGGCGCCTGATTCCAACCCTTCCCCGCTTCTGGGGCCGGGGGGCCTGCGGTTGAGCTCTCCGCAAGCAAAACTCCGGGTCGTTCGGTCGGAGGAGGCATACCAAAAAGGGCCGCCCGGAAATCCGGACGGCCCCTTACATCCCTCGAACGGCCAGACTCTATTCGTCGTCCAGCGCCTCGACCGCCTTTTCAAGCTCGTCCTTGCCGACCTCCTTCTCGGTCACCTCGGCCAGCTCAACGATATAGTCGATCACCTTGTCCTCGAAGATCGGCGCGCGCAGCTGCTGGCGCATCTGCGGGTTCTGCTGCACGAATTCGAAGAATTCGCGCTCCTGCCCCGGATACTGCCGCGCCTGGGTCATCACCGCCTGCGTCATCTCGGCATCGGTCACCTCGACCTCGGCCTTCTGGCCGACCTCGGCCAGCAGCAGGCCCAGACGCACCCGGCGTTCGGCCAGCTTGGTATGTTCCTCGGTGGGCTCGATCTCGGGGTGGTCGTGGCCCTGCACGTCGGGGTTTTCCTCGTGCCAGAGCTGATGCGCGATCTGCTTGGCCTCGGCCTCGACCATGCTGGGCGGAAGTTCGAAATCGACCTTGCCGTCGAGCGCATCCAGAAGGTTGCGCTTCATCACCGCCCGCGCGGCACCGGCATATTCCTGCTCCAGCCGCTCGCGGATCTGCCCTTTCAGATCGTCGAGGCTTTCGGAGCCGTATTTCTTGGCCAGTTCATCGTCGATCTCGGCCGCCACCGGCTGTTTCACCGCCTTCACGGTGCAGGTGAACTCGGCCTCTTTCCCTGCCAGGTGCGCGGCCTGGTATTCCTCGGGGAAGGTCACTTTCACCACCTTCTCCTCGTCCTGCTTGACACCGACAAGCTGCTCCTCGAAGCCGGGGATGAAGCTGTTCGAGCCCAGGACAAGCGGATAATCCTCGGCGCTACCACCCTCGAAGGCCTCGCCATCGACACGGCCGACAAAATCGATCACCACCTGATCGTCATCCTTGGCCTTGGTACCCTTCTTGCGGTCCTTGAAATCCTGGGCGCTCTCGGCGAGGTTCTTCAGCGCCTCGTCCACCGCCGCATCGTCGGCCTTGACGACAAGACGCTCGACGCTCACCGACTTGAAGTCCACCTCCGGGATCTCGGGAAGCGCCTCATAGGACATCTCGACCTCGACGTCGTCGCCTTCGGTCCAGTCCTCGTTGAGCATCTTCATCGCCGGTTCGCCCGCCGGGCGCTCGCCCTTCTCCTCGAAATGCTGGGTCATCGCGCCATCGACGGCTTCCTGCATTGCCTCGCCCAGCACGCGCTGGCCGAACTGCTTCTTCAGAAGCGGCAGAGGGACCTTGCCCTTGCGAAAGCCCTTCATCTCGATCTCGGGCTGAGCTTCCTTCAGCTTTTCGATGACCTTGTCGTCCAGTTCCTGCGCCGTCAGCACCATCTTGTAGGCGCGCTTCAGGCCTTCGTTCTGGGTTTCGGTGACCTGCATGTTCGTCCTTCCATTGCATCCAAGGGCCGCAGAGGCGTCCGCGGCGGTCAAATTCACGGGCCCTTCTAGGGTTGGCGGGTTCCGGGTGCAAGCGGAGTCTGAGCGCCGGGTCGCGAACGCCGCCCCGTGGCCATGCGACGCGGGCGCATGCACATTGCACAACCGCCCGACCTGCCGCATTATCCCGCCATCCGCAGGAGAACAAGATAGTGTCCACCGTCCGTCAGGAGTTCGAAATCGCCCGCCGGCACACCCCGGATTTCGGGGGCCGGACATTACGTCTCGAGGTTGTGATGTTCGCCCTTGCCATCGCCGCCACCTGGGCCACGGTGACGGGCCGCATTCCTCTCTGGGCCGGGATGGTGGCCAACACCGTCTTCATTTACGGCATCTACACCGTCGTGCACGAGGCGGTGCATGCCAACATTTCCTCCCGCCGAAAGCACCTGCGCTGGATCGACACGGTGGCCGGCACCATCGCCTGTGCGCCGCTCTGGCTGTTCTATCACCAGCACCGGCGCCAGCACATGGAGCATCACACCCACACCAACGAGGACTGCGACCCCGACATCTATGCCAAGGGCTCTTTCCCGGTATGGATCTTCGTCAAACTGCCCGCGGCGCTGATTCAGTATTTCAACCCGGTCCAGCAGTATCGCGACTGCCTGCGCTTCGGCTGTACGCGGCGCGAGATCGTCTATACCTTCACCACCTTCGCCGCCTACAGCGCTGCGCTGATCGGTGCGCTGGCCGCCGGCTACTGGAAGGAGGTGCTGCTGTTGTGGTTCGTTCCCTGGTGGGTGGGCCAGACCGTGATGCTCACCTTCTTCACCTGGACGCCGCACCACGACCACACCGAGACGGGGCGCTACCGCAACACGCGCGTGTCCCTCTTCCCCGGTGACAATTTCCTTCTGCAGGGGCAGAACTATCACCTGATCCACCACATGGCGCCCAGCGTGCCCTATTACCGCTATCGCGACGTGTTCGACGAAATGCGCCCGCTGTTGGAACAGAACAACGTCCGGATCGAGGGGATCTGGCCTGACCCGGCCAACGAACACCCGCCTACGGCCCATCCAGCGGAGTAGATTACCATGAAGATCAAGGCCATCGTCATCTCCGGCCAAGGCGGCCCTGAGGTTCTGAAAGAGCAGGACATCGACCTGTGCTGGCCCGCCGGGCCAGAGGACGTTCTGGTCACCCTGCGCGCCGCTGCGCTCAACCCCGCCGACGTCTTCTTCCGGCAGTTGGGCGGCTATGTCGACCAAGGCCCATTCGTGCCGGGCTCGGACGGGATGGGCGTTGTCAGCGCGGTGGGCCCGGACGTCACCGACCTGTCGGTGGGCGACCGGGTCTGTTTCTGCAATGGCGGCATCGGCGGCGCCCCCGGCACCTATGCCGAGGCTGCGGTGGTCCCTTCCTGGCAGCTTGCCAAGGTGCCCGACGCCGTCGACGACCTGACTGCCGCAGCCCTGCCGCTCGTGGCCATCACCGGCTGGGAGGCGCTCTACGACCGGGCGGGCCTTGCCGAGGGCGAACATGTGCTGATCCATGCCGGGGCCGGCGGCACCGGGCATATGGCGATCCAGCTTGCCGCCCTGCGCGGTGCCCGCATCGCCACCACCGTCAGCAGCCCGGAAAAGGCGCGTCTGGCCGAAAGCCTCGGCGCCGATCTGGCGATCAACTACCGCGAGACCGATTTCGCCGCCGCCGCGCGCGACTGGTCCGGCGGGTTGGATGTGGCACTGGACAATGTGGGCGAAGAGGCGATGCGGCGGAGCTATGCGGCGATGGCGCCCTTCGGACGGGTGGTGACCCTGATGGGCGTGGCGTCCGATGATGAAGATCTGACCGCCTACAACATGAACCTCAGCATCCTCAACGTGATGATGCTGACGCCCATGTGGCTGGGATTGCGGCCACAAATGGCCGCGCAAGCCGGAATCGTTCGCAAGAGCCTCGCGCTCGCCGCCGAAGGCCGGATCAGAATCCAGCACGCCGAAACCTTCCCGCTGGGAAAGGCCGCCGAGGCGCAGAGCTATCTGGAAAGCGGCCAGGCGGTGGGAAAAGTGACGCTCTCGATCAGCGGATAAACCGCCGCAGCCCCGGCCCGGAGCCGTTCTCAACGGCAGGGGTCCGGATCAAATCGGAAACGGATGCACGCGCCCGATCCGGTCGGCCCTGCTGCCCTACTCCCGGCTCCGCCCGAAGGCGCCCAGCCACCCACCCTCCGCCGGGGCGGCAGGCACTATTGCGCCCTCCTCGCAAATGTCGAGAAGATCCACCATCTGCTGCAGCTTCGAGGCCATGCGCAGGTGCTTGGTGTCGCCCTTCTTGCACCCCTCCAGCAACTGCGTCATCGCCGGGCCGCACAGATACTCATGGCCCGGTTCTTCGCGCAGCCGGGTCAGAGCCTGTGAGATCACCCCGTCGAAAAAGCCGATCCTTTCCGCCGCCGGCAGGCCGCCCGTGCTGAAGGGCCTCATTAGCGCGTTCCGGTGCTGCTGCGCCTCCGCCAGCAGGTCCAGCCCGTCGGGCAGCGCCTGCACGGTGCCGTCATATTGCGACGGGCGATGATAGGGCGAGGCCGCGAAATCGCGCTCGACCGCTCGGGCGAAGGGAAAATGGGGCAACCGCTCGCACAACTCGCGGGTGATGTCGAACATCGCACGGCCGGTGTTGCGCTCTGCCTGCGGCAGACCGCGCACCGCCCTCAGCAGCGAGGGCGAGAAGAGCGGCCCGAAATTGACGACCGACTTGTGAAACGCGGCCTTGTCGCGGAAATGCGCGCGGCTTCTGAAGCACAGGTGATGGCTGTTCACCTTCTGCTGCAGCGTCTCGCCGGTCAGGGCGCAGAAGCTCTCGACCATATGTGCGGTCACCGCATCGGCGGGGCCCTCACGGAACCCCTCCCACATGTGCTTTTCGAAGAAGCGCCAGGCCTGCGCCGGCCCGAATTCGCCCTGTGCGCCAAACTTCTCGGTCATCACCGGAAAGGCGTTGCGATAGATCTCGCCGCAGGCGCCGCCGATCCTCACGAACCTGTCCTTGAAGAACATCCGCCCCGGTGCCATGAAGGTCTGACGCACCGAATGGTAGGTGCCGAAGATCTGGCTGCGCCGCAGATCCCAGCCCTGCTGCAGGCCCAGTTCCTGAAAGCCAACCGGCTCGAACTCCTGCACATAGGTACCGCCGAATTCCTTCACCAGCCCCGACCCGATCACCTGATCGGCCTCGCCCCACTGGTTCGGTGTCAGTTCGGTGATGAACCCCACCTCGCCCACCCGGCCGAGCGCAATCAGCGCGCCCAGCACGATCCGGCTGTCCTGACCGCCGGTGATGTCGCATCTCACCGGCAGACCCGCGTCCAGAACCGCCTCGACATTGGCGCAGATTTCCTTCGCCGCCGTTGCAATCAGCGCCCGATAGGCGTCGGGCTCGATCACCTCGTAGTCGAAGCTGGCCAGTTGCGTCACCGACACGCCGTCCGGCCCCACATGCACCGAACTGAAGGGCGGCACCAGCCGCACCCCCTCAAGATAGGTGTCATAGGTGGTTTCCTGGTCCCATATGATGTGGCTGCTGGTATAGAACATCTCCGCCGAGGCGACCGCGTTCATCCGGGGCGAGGCGATGGCCGCGAGATGCAGGCTGTTGGTAACGAAATCCGGACCCACATAGATCGAGCAAAGCCCCTGAGGGTCGGGCCGGACTGCCATGCCGCGCGCCTCGCGCGCGACGATGCAGCAGGTGCCCACCGCGATCTCGGCCGACTTGTCCTCCATGGGCACCGGGCCGATGCGAAACCGGCCACCGGCGATACCCACCCCCAGGAAGTCGCTCTCGCCCGGCTCGAACCCCCAGGCGAACATCTCGCAGCCTTGATGGCTGCTGACGCCGGCGTCAATCGCCCGCATCCGGCAGCGCAGTCGCTCGTTCGGCTGCGTGGTGATCAGGAAATCGCAATGCGGGTCGGTTCTGGGCTGAAACGCCGGGCCGGAGGCCGAAGGTTGATCGGGCAATTTTTCCTCACAGGTTTCTTCGCGGCCGCGAAGTGGCACATATGTCGACCGGGGCGGCAGCGCCCGGT
>JAUIBJ010000643.1 GCA_030428025.1 Alphaproteobacteria bacterium | reverse complement strand
CGATCCCGCGCTCGAGGAGGGGATGCGCGAGTTGCGCCGGCGCCGGGCCGAGATCACCCATGCCTGGCCGCTTTCCAAGGGCGTGGCGACGGGCATGGATATGCTCGTCTGCGACTATTTTCCCGGGATTGCCGAGGTGATCCCGTGGGAGCCGGGAGAGGCCAACGCGGCCCTTGTCATCCTCCTTCCGCAAAGCGGCGGCTACGACGATGCCGATATCGCGGGCTCGGCGCCGCAGGGGGTTCTTCAGCGCCCTTTTGCCGGGCAAACGCTCGTGACCGCGGCACAGGTGGCGCTGAGCCAGTTCCGCTATGAGCGCCGTCTGCGCGACCG
This sequence comes from Alphaproteobacteria bacterium, assembly GCA_030428025.1. Lineage (GTDB taxonomy): Bacteria > Pseudomonadota > Alphaproteobacteria > Rhodobacterales > Rhodobacteraceae > Roseovarius. Next base: position 2,520 of record JAUIBJ010000643.1, on the reverse strand, counting down.
CATTTCCCGGCTGGACGACAACCTACGCTCGATCCGCTACATCGAACGGGCAAAGCTTGTTCTGATGACCCGCAAGGGGATCGAGGAAGCCGCCGCCTACCGCGAATTGCGTGAGGCGGCGATGAAGAAGCGCGTCAGCATCGTCGACGTGGCCGACGCCGTCCTGCGCCAGGAAGAGTTCGGGATCTGATTTGCGAATCGCCCCGGCTTGGCATGGCGGAAAATCCGATCTGGCGCGCCGCGCATCGCGCCCCGCCCTTGCCCGACCCAACCGGAAGTCACCGGCATATCCATGAGGAAATCCATTCAAATATATGAAAATAAACATAATAATGTAAGTGCTCGGGTAGCCGCGACCGCGTGGTAAGAGAGTTGACTTTTCCGGATCAGGCTTCATTCTAAGCCTCGTCCATCCAAGCGGACCGCAGCAAAAGCGCTGCTGAAAATTAACCGGCAACGTAGCCTCCACTCAGGTTTTTCCAACCTGGCTGGGGGCTTTTTTCGTTCGGCATCAGGAGGAAATGAAATGCGTCTGAAACGTCGTGATTTCATCAAGGGGGCGGCCGCGGTCGGTCGCGCTGTTGCTGGCGATCGCCCGGGCGCTCCTGACCGATCCGCAGATCATCGTGCTGGACGAGCCGACCGAGGGCATCCAGGCCTGTATCGTCGAACTCATCGAGGAGTCGATCATCGACCTCAACAAGAAGCACGACATCACCATCGTCCTCGTGGAACAGGACATCAAGTTCGCGCGCCGGGCCAGTTCGGAATTCGCGATCATGGAAAAGGGGCAGGTGGTGGCGTCGGGGGCCGTCGCGGATCTGACGGACGATCTCGTTCACAGGCACATGGCGTTCTGACGGGCGGGAATCCAATCCTTTAACACTCAGTCCAGAAAGGGAGAGAAGAGATGCAACATGGCGATATATCGAGTAGCCACGACACGGTTGGTGTTGCGGTTGTGAACTACAAGATGCCTCGTCTTCACACGAAGGGAGAGGTTCTTGAGAACGCGCGCAAGATTGCGGAGATGATCCAGGGGATGAAGGTTGGTCTTCCGGGGATGGATCTGGTGATTTTCCCGGAGTATTCGACGCACGGGATCATGTACGACCAGGAGGAGATGTACGCGACGGCGTCGTCCTGTCCCGGGGAGGAGACGGAGATTTTCGGCGAGGCCTGCCGCAAGGCGGGGGTCTGGGGGGTGTTTTCGCTGACCGGCGAGCGGCACGAGGAGCATCCCAACAAGGCGCCCTACAACACGCTGATCCTGATGAACGACAAGGGCGAGGTGGTGCAGAAGTACCGCAAGATCATGCCCTGGGTTCCGATCGAGGGCTGGTATCCGGGCAACTGCACCTATGTCTCGGAGGGGCCCAAGGGGCTGAAGATCAGCCTGATCATCTGCGATGACGGCAATTATCCCGAGATCTGGCGCGACTGCGCGATGAAGGGGGCGGAGCTGATCGTGCGCTGCCAGGGCTACATGTATCCCGGCAAGGAGCAGACGGTTCTGATGTCGAAGGCGATGGCCTGGGCCAACAACTCCTATGTGGCGGTGGCCAACGCCTCGGGCTTCGACGGGGTCTATTCCTATTTCGGCCATTCGGCGCTGATCGGTTTCGACGGGCGCACGCTGGGCGAATGCGGCACCGAGGAGATGGGCATCCAGTACGCGGCGCTGTCCAAGTCGCTCATCCGCGACGCGCGCAAGAACATGCAGTCGCAGAACCACCTCTACAAGCTGCTGCACCGCGGCTATACCGGCATGATCGGCTCGGGCGAGAGCGACAAGGGCGTGGCGGCCTGCCCCTACGACTTCTACTCGAAGTGGGTGAACGACCCCGAGGGCACGCGGGAGATGGTCGAGGCGCTGACGCGCTCGACCGCGGGCACCGACGAATGCCCGATCGAGGGCATCCCGGCGGAGGCCTCCAAGCACCGCTGAGACCGCTTGCGGGCGGGGGCCCCGGCCCTTCGCCCGCCGGCGCCTGGCCTGGCCGGTCTCCTCCCCGGGACCGGCGGGCCACCCCCCTGACATTTTGGCGAGACGACATGACCCTCGACAGCTACAGAATGACGCGCGAGCCCTATTACCGGCCCGTGGAGGACGAGGTCGCGCTGTTCACCGCCGCCTATGCGCAGCGGCTGCCGGTGATGCTGAAGGGCCCCACGGGCTGCGGCAAGACCCGCTTCATCGAACACATGGCCTGGCGGCTGGAGCGTCCGCTCCTGACCGTGGCCTGCCACGAGGACATGACCGCCTCGGACCTGGTCGGGCGCTACCTGCTCGATGCCGAGGGCACGGTCTGGCATGACGGGCCGCTGACGCTGGCGGTGCGGCACGGGGGCATCTGCTATCTCGACGAGATCGTCGAGGCGCGGCAGGACACCACGGTGGTGATCCATCCGCTGACCGACGACCGCCGGGTGCTGCCGCTGGAGAAGAAGAACGAACTGGTCGAGGCGCATCCCGACTTCCAGCTCGTGATCTCCTACAATCCCGGCTACCAGAGCGTG
>JAUIBJ010000642.1 GCA_030428025.1 Alphaproteobacteria bacterium | reverse complement strand
GGCTGGCCCGCGCGCAAGCTGTTGCTGGCCGGCCCCAAAGGTGCGGGCAAGACCCATCTCACCCATGTCTGGGCAGGGCTGAGCGGTGCGGTGATTGTCTCGGCCGATACGCTGGCCAGTTCGGACATTTCCACCCTTTCCGAAACCCATGTGGCAGTGGAGGATTGCGACCGGATCGCCGGCGACCGGACGGCAGAGGCCGCGCTCTTCCACCTGCACAATCTGGCGCTGGCCGAGGGCCGCTCGCTGCTCTTCACCGCCCGCACCGGCCCTGCGTACTGGCCGCTTACCCTGCCGGATCTCGCCAGCCGGCTGCAGGCCACGCCATCGGTGCATATCTCGCCCCCCGACGATGCGCTTCTGGCCGCGGTGATGATGAAGCTCTTCGCCGATCGCCAGCTCGCACCCAGCGCAGCCACCATCCCCTTTCTGCTGAAACGGATCGACCGCTCCTTCACCGCCGCCCGCGACATCGTCGACCGGCTCGACGCGGCCTCGCTCGAGCGGCGCCAACCGATCACCCAGACGCTGGCGCGGCGGGTGCTGGACAAGACCAGCCCATGAAGGCAGACTCCGTCATCTTCGCGTCACGACGATGGCACATATAAAAGAGCAGCATGATCACAGCAGATTTCCTGAATTCCCCATTCCCCGAGCCCGCCGACCTGCCCGATCTGGATTTCACCGGACCGGGGCGGTTCTACAACCGCGAACTCAGCTGGCTCGGCTTCAACTGGCGGGTGCTGGAAGAGGCGCAGAACAGCCGCGTGCCGCTTCTCGAACGGCTGCGTTTCCTGTCGATCTCGGCCACCAATCTCGACGAATTCTACAATGTCCGGGTCGCCGGCCTGCGGGAACTGGCGCGCGAGGGGCGCACCACGCCCGGCGCCGACGGGCTCACCCCCGCCGAACAACTGGTGCTGATCGACGAGAACGCCCGGCGTCTTCTGGACAGCCAGCAGACCACCCTGGCCGGTCTGCGCGATGAGATGGAGGCCGAAAACATCTTCATCCTCGGTCGCGACGACATCCGCGAGGACGACCGCGACTTTCTGCGCGAGGCTTTCCTCAACCGGGTCTTCCCGGTGCTCTCGCCGCTGGCCATCGACCCGGCGCACCCTTTCCCCTTCATTCCCAATCTGGGTTTCTGCCTGGCCCTGCAGCTGGAACGCAAATCCGACCGGCGCCCCCTGCAGGCGCTGCTACCGATCCCGCACCAGATCGACCGCTTCACCTTCCTGCCCGCGCCCGAGGGCACCTACCGCGCACTGCCGCTGGAAGAACTGCTGCTTCTCCATCTCGACAGCCTCTTTCCCGGCTATCGCCGCAATGCCCATTGCACCTTCCGCGTGCTGCGCGACAGCGACCTCGAGGTCGAGGAAGAGGCCGAGGACCTGGTGCGCGAATTCGAGGTGGCCCTGAAACGCCGCCGCCGGGGCGAGGTGGTGCGGATGAAGATCTCCGCCGGAGCTCCCGAGGCCCTGCGCGCCATGATCATGCGAGAGTTGCATGTGGGCCCCGAAGAGGTGGTCGAGGTCAACGGCATGATCGGCCTCGCGCATCTGAAGGAGCTGGTCCTCGACGACCGGCGCGACCTGCTCTGGCCCGCCTTCACCCCCCGCGTGCCCGAACGGGTGCAGGACCATGACGGCGACATGTTCGCCGCCATCCGCCAGAAGGACATGCTGCTGCACCACCCATACGAAACCTTCGACATGGTGGTGCGCTTCCTCAACCAGGCCGCGCGCGACCCCGACGTGGTGGCGATCAAGCAGACGCTCTACCGCACCTCCAAGAATTCGCCCATCGTCGAGGCGCTCTGCGAGGCCGCCGAGGACGGCAAATCCGTCACCGCGCTGGTGGAGCTGAAGGCCCGTTTCGACGAGGCCGCCAATATCCAGCAGTCCCGCCGGCTGGAACGCGCGGGGGCGCATGTGGTCTATGGCTTCATCGACTGGAAGACCCATGCCAAGATTTCCACCGTCGTCCGGCGCGAGGGCGACAATCTGGTCACCTATACCCATTACGGCACCGGCAACTATCACCCGATCACGGCGAAGATCTATACCGACCTGAGCTTCTTCACCTGCAACCCGGCGCTGGGGCGCGACGCCACCAAGGTGTTCAACTACCTTTCGGGCTATGCACTGCCCGAGCGGCTGGAAAACCTCGCCATTTCGCCGCACACGCTCAAACCCCGCCTGATGGAGTTGATCGACGCCGAGATCGCCCACGCCGAATCCGGTCGCCGGGCCGAGATCTGGGCGAAGATGAACTCGCTGATCGAACCGGACGTGATCGACGCGCTCTATCGCGCCAGCCAGGCCGGCGTTAAGATCTCGCTCGTGGTGCGCGGCATCTGCGGGCTCCGGCCCGGCGTGACCGGGCTCAGCGACAATATTCGCGTCAAGTCGATCGTCGGGCGGTTTCTGGAACATTCCCGTATCGTCTGTTTCGGAAATGGCGGGGGGCTTCCCTCGAAAGGCGCGCGCGTCTTCATCAGCTCGGCCGACTGGATGGGCCGCAACCTCAACCGCCGCGTCGAAACCCTGGTCGAAACCACCAACGGCACCGTGAAGGCCCAGATCGTCAGCCAGATCATGGCCGCCAACATGGCCGACGTGGCCCAAAGCTGGGTCATGGCGCCGGATGGCTCCTTTACCCGGGCAGAGTGGCCCGAGGGCAGCTTCGCCTTCAATTGCCATCGCTTTTTCATGGAAAATCCCTCGCTGTCGGGGCGCGGCTCGGCCGGGGCGGCGGATGTGCCCAAACTCACCCATACCGGCGATTGACCGTGCCTGCGGCATCGCGCATAGAAGGCACGTCACGAACCGGGGATCAGATGGTCGGCAC
>JAUIBJ010000641.1 GCA_030428025.1 Alphaproteobacteria bacterium | reverse complement strand
TTCCTCTACGACCTTGAAGTCGATCGGTGTGGCCGCCTCGCTGGGGTGCGGGGTGTCGTCCGTCTTGGGCAGGACAGGCCGGATCAGATGCACCTCTGCCGCCGCGAAGGCCTCCAGCTGGGCGGTGAAGGCATCATAGACCTTGGGCCGGTGGCGGCGCTGGATAAGGCCCACGCGCACGCCCTCGCGCATCGAGAAAGGGGCAAGGTGAAAGGCCGAGCCGTCGCCGCCGACAATCGTCTTCGCGGCCATGTAGCGGGCAAGCTGTTCCTCGATGGTGAAATCCTGCGGGTGGAAGATCTCGTATCCCGCCCGTTCCAGCAACTGCTCGATCAGGTCCTCGCCATGCACCTGTTTCTCGGCCTTGGTCAGGCCCGAGCGCGAGATATAGAGCTTTTCCGTCCCCACGGGCCGGATGTGGCGGGCGATCCGCGTGCGGATTTCACGGCGGAAAATCTCGGTGCCCGTGACCCAGCCCAGCGGCCCGAAGCCGGGCGAGGGCAGAAGCAGGGTCTCATAGCGGGTGGGGCGGTTTACGATGTGAACCTTCAGCCCCTCGGCCATCAGCGCCAGGAACGGGGCATAGCGCCGTTCCAGCGCGACCGAGAAATCCATGCCCTGCTTGGGGATGATCACGATGCCGTCCAGTTCTTCGCGGTAGATGCCGATCGCCCACAGCCGGATCAGCGTCTCCACCAGGAAGTGCCCGAAGTGATGCCGCCCGATCCCCGCATAAAGCCAGCGGCCGGGGATGATTTCGGCAAATGGCGTCTCCTCGACCAGCGGCACGCCGGACAGTCGCGCGCCCGAAAGCAGCGTGCGCGACATCTCGCGAAAGCTGCCATCGACGCGGAAGACCCCAGAGGCGCAGTCGGGGCCCGGCTCCATCGGCATGACCAGCGGCTGCTGGAGCCGCTCGACCACGGGGGGCGGCAGGCGGTCGGCGGACAGGGGCACGTGGTTATCCGTCATCCGGCAACTCCTTGGCGAGAAATCGTTCGAACGCGTCCAGGTGCACGGCCTCGAACTGGCCGAAACTCTGCATCCAGATGCTGGCATCGCGCAAGGCATCCGGTTCCAGCTTGCACCATTTGACCCGCCCGCGCTGTTCCTGGGTGATCAGGCCGGCGCGGCTGAGGATACCCAGATGCTTGGAGACCGCGGCGAGCGACATCTCGAACGGCTCGGCTACATCCGTCACCGCCATGTCGTCCTCGAGCAGCATCGACAGGATGGCCCGGCGGGTGGGATCGGCAAGCGCGGAAAAGACGGCATCGAGCGGGTTTGACATGGGTTTGTTAAGCCCGGTCTGCACGGCGCCGTCAACGGCGTTGATCGGGCAAAGGGGCGTGGCGCCGACCGGGCGCCCGGCAACCTCAACCATTTGGTTGAATATGCGGAATCCTTGCATTTGCCGGCCTGCGCCGTTCCGGAGCAAAGTGCGGGACTTTACTGTTCATTGAAATAACATTTTGAATCAATCGCTTGAGAGAAGGTTTCTGCGCTGCCGCGCGCGCTTGACTCAGGCCCCGCCCCCGCATAGCAAAGGTGCAAGTTCCAGAGGGGCAGAACGTGACCGATCCCGATCAAGACGAGCGTCTGGCGCGGCTTGAGGCGAGAATCGAGAAGTTCAAGGCGAAGGACGCGCCGAAGCCTCATCAGGAAGAACCATACAGCCAGGCACAGCTGGCCTGGCGGATGGTGATCGAACTGGTGGCCGGTCTCGGGATCGGCTTTGCCATGGGGTACGGGCTCGACAGCCTGTTCGGCACGTTGCCGGTGTTCCTCGTGGTGTTCACATTGCTGGGGCTGGCCGCGGGCATCAAGACGATGTTGCGCAGCGCGAAGGAGCTTCAGCGGCAAGGGCCCGACGGGCCCGCGGAAGACGACACGCCCGGCGGGGCGGACGACAAGAGGATGAAAGATGGCGACTGAAGCAGTGAACGGTGCCGAACACGCAGAGGAAGCGGGCGGGCTGGTGTTCCACCCGATGGACCAGTTCATCGTCAAGCCGCTGTTCGGCGACGGGCCGGTCGGGCTGTTCACGATCACCAACGTCACCCTGTGGATGGCGCTCAGCATTCTCGGCATCATCGGCCTTCTGGTTCTGGCGACCTCGGGCCGGGCCACGGTGCCGGGGCGCATGCAGTCGATCGCCGAACTGGCCTATGGCTTCGTGCGCAAGATGGTCGAGGATGTGGCGGGCAAGGACGCGCTGCCCTTCTTTCCCTACATCATGACGCTCTTCATGTTCATCGTGGTGTCGAACTTCCTCGGGCTGATCCCTTCGGCCTTTACAACCACCTCGCACATCGCCGTGACGGCGGTGATGGCGGTCGTGGTCTTCGTGGCGGTCACCGCCATTGGCTTCATCAAGCATGGCGCCGGCTTTCTGCATCTCTTCTGGATCAGCGCCGCGCCGCTGCCGCTGCGGCCGATCCTGGCGCTGATCGAGATCATTTCCTACTTCGTGCGCCCGGTCAGCCACTCGATCCGACTTGCCGGCAACATGATGGCCGGCCACGCGGTGATCAAGGTGTTCGCGGCCTTCGCGCCGCTGATCATCGGTTCGATCGGCCTGGGCCTTGTGGTCACGCCGCTGTCGATCCTGGCGATCACCGCGATCTACGCGCTCGAAATCCTCGTGGCCTTCATCCAGGCCTATGTGTTCACGATCCTGACCTGCGTGTATCTGCGCGATGCCCTGCATCCGCATCACTGAGGATCAACTCGACCCTATTTTGCCAATTCCAACGTAAGGAGACATGAAATGGAAGGCGACGTCGTACAAATGGGTGCTTACATCGGTGCTGGCCTGGCTTGCACCGGCATGGGCGGGGCCGCCGTGGGTATCGGC
>JAUIBJ010000640.1 GCA_030428025.1 Alphaproteobacteria bacterium | reverse complement strand
GCTCGCATTGGGTGGTGGGCCCGCTCACCGCGCGGGACGTGGCGCACTACTTCTCGATCCGCGGCCGGCTGGAACCGCTGGCGCTGATCGACAGCGCCCCGCTGACCCCGCCGGCGGAAGTCGAGCGTATGCGCGCCAGCCTCGACAGCGCCATCACCGGCCGCGAGACACTCGACGCCGACCGGCTGGGCGAACTGGAAACGGACATACATATCCGTCTGCTGGCCCGTTCGCCGAACACCTATCTTTTGCGGATGATCCGCCAGACGCAGATCGCGCTTGTGGTGAACCGGCTCTTCGCCACCTTCGTGGGCGGGCGCCCCTTCGAGGTGGCGCTGCGCGAACACATGATCGTGCTGGATTTCGTGGTGCGCAACGCTCATGACGCCGCCGCCCGCGCGCTGGAGGAGCACATGCGCCTGTCGGCCGAAAGAACGCGGCAAAGGCTCATGGCGATTTCCGTCTTTCCGGAGCCGGACCTGCCGGACTACCTGCAAAAGCAGGTTCTCTGACCCGGCGCACCGGCTCGGAAAGCGAGGCCTCCCAGTTGCGCACCAGATAGTTGTGCTCGTTCATCACCGTGTTCCAGACGCGCACCCGGCTCATCCGCTTGGCATAGTCGCCGCCCTCGCGCCTCTCGCCGGCGACGGCGATCACTATCCCGTCCTGATCGCGAATCTCGCCCTCTGCCGGACGGCCCTCGTACCAGAATCCCCACTCGTCCTCGCTGAGCAGTGGGCGCACCGCATCCGGATTGGCCATATAGGCCCCCGACCGCGCCATCAGCGCGCCGGGCCGCCCGGCGAGCCACCAGTTGATGTAGTCATAGGCGGCATCGCGGGCCCAATCCTCGACCCGCGAGGACAGGGCGAGCCCGCCGAACCACCCGCGATAACCCTCCATCGGCGCCGATCATCCGGCCGCCCGACTGCATGGCCGCGATGGCGTCCTTTTCGTCGGCCCAGATGGTGTGGAAATGCCCCTGCCGCACCAGCGCCCGTACCCGCTGGGTCAGCGTCTCGATCTCCTCGAGGTTCAGATCGCCCAGATCGGCCGCCCGGATCTCTCCCTGCGCCTGCATCGCCAGCAGGATGTCGAGGCTGCCGATGGCCGCGTCGCGCTGCAAAAGCACATGGCCCGACCAGTCCTCGTCCAGCAGAACCCGCCAGCTGCGCACCTCCGCCGGTTCCGCGCCGATGACCGCGTAGCTGTCGGCATTGTGCACCGTGGGCGTCATGCTGATCCGATCCGAGGGCGCATCGCCCAGCGTGCCGTCAAGCTGGACATACAGCCGGCGCGAGGGATCGCCGCCCAGGGGGCGTGGCATGTTGGCTCTCAGGCGCCCGGTCTTCGGAAGGTCATTGATCTGGTACCATCGGGGGATGCGCGCGATCTCCAGCGGCTGAAGCGAGCCCGTGGGCCAGACAAGGTCGATATCGTGGAACCACTGGTCGTAGACATCGAAACTTTCGGGGCTGAGCGCGCCCTGCCGCTGCGCCTCGGTGCCGTCGCGGGTGATGAAATCCAGCTCAAGCCCCAGATCCTCGGCTGCCGCGATCCTGATCGCCGCCGTCTGGGTGACCGAGGTGCCCAGAACCCGCAGCGGCGCACGGGGGCGGACCACGGCCGGAGCCGCGCGCCCTTCCCCCGATTTGTCATGCTCTGCCATGGCTCTAGGTCAGCGCCCCCCGGATCCGGTCCATCATCGCCGCCCGGTCGGCGCGGGCCTGCAGGGCGGTGTCCATGTCCACCTCGACGAACTTCACCGGCATATGCGGCTGCAACTGGCCGATCAGGTCCATGTCGGCCGAAATCACCGTGCCGATCATGAAATACCCGCCGCCCGAGACCGCGTCGCGATGCAGCACGATGGGCTCGGTCCCACCCGGCACCTGCACCGAGCCGTAGGGATAGCAGCCGTCGACGATATTCGACGGGTCCGAGCCCGCGCCGAAGGGCTGTTCGCGCTCCACGAAGTCCAGCGGCTTGCCGCCGCGGAAGCGATAGCCCATCCGGTCCGCCTCGGGGGCCACCGCCCATTCGTCGGCGAAAAAGCCCGCCTGCGCGGCTTCCGTGATCCGGTGCCAGTAAAGCCCCGGCAGCACGCGCAACTCGGTGGGCGAGCCGAGCGGACGGCGCAGATCGGCGGACAGCGTCAGGCCCGCTTTCGCCGCCCCCGCCGTGCCCAGCGGCAACTCGTCCTCCTCGGCGATGGCACGCCCGTCGACACCGCCAAGGGCACCGATGGCATAGGTCGAGCGCGATCCCAGCATTGGCGGAGTATCGATGCCGCCGGCAAAGGCGATATAGGCCCGCGCCCCGGATTTGAGGAAACCGAAGCCCAGCCGCTGCCCCGCCTTGACCGGGATCGCCGTCCAGCAGGGCTGTTCCTCGTCGTCCAGCATCACCGGGATGTCCGCCCCGGTCACCGCCACCACCGTGTCGGACGTGAATTCCAACTCGGGGCCCATGAACACCGCCTCTAGCCCCGCCGCGCCCTCGTCATTGCCCACCAGCAGGTTCGCCGTGCGCAGCGCCATCCGGTCCATCGCGCCGCCGATGGGAATGCCCAGGTGGAAATACCCCGGACGGCCCAGATCCTGGATGGTGGTCAGAAGTCCTGGTTTGATCACCTTAACCGGCATTGAGCGCCTCCATCAGCTTGGCATTGGTCCCGTCCACATCGGCGTTCCAGGCGTCGAGGTCGAAATCGACCTCTGCGATCCGCGGCTCGAACGTCCCGGCCGCCACATCCGCCTCGATCTGGTCGTGTTCCTCGCGATCGATCGGGCGCCACTTGAAAATGTCGCCGGGGCGGGAAAACACCATGAAATCCTTCAGATAGCTGACCTTCTGCTGCGGG
>JAUIBJ010000639.1 GCA_030428025.1 Alphaproteobacteria bacterium | reverse complement strand
CGGGGGTGTTGTTGACGAAGGCCGAAGAGACCATGACGAAGGCCATCAGCGCTCCGATCGCCACCGCAGGCCGCGCATCGGCCTGGGCTTCGGCCTGTTGCGTGAACCAGTCGAGCGCGCCGGTGCGCACCAGAGCGCCCATGACGATGAACATCGCCACGATGGTCCAGGGCGCGGGGTTCGACAACACATCGAGCGCGGCCTCGTAGGGCAGGATGCCAAGGCCCAGCAGCACCGCCGCGCCGGCGATGGCCACAACTTCGGTGGGGTAGGTCTCGCGCATGAAGAGCACGAACATGGCGGCGACAACGGCAAGCGCGGTGACGGCCTGTGCGGTCTGAGAAAGTTCCAACACCTGAATCAAGGCTGTCCGTCCTGTCGTTGCCGCGGGTCATATTTCCTGAACGCATCGGCGGGGGCAAGCCCGATCCGGGGGCGGGGCTGGACCAGAAAGATGCCGATCATCATCAGCCCGAGCGCCGTCCAGACATAGGGCGAATACTGTTCGTCGAGCAAGGCGATCGACCAGGCCACGCCGAACCCCGTCACCAGATAGGAGACCTGCGCCGCAAAGACCGGGCCGCCCTGGGCGACCAGCCAGAAATAGCTGGAATAGACGATGGCGTGAATGACCGAACTCGCCACCAACGCGGCATCCGGCGCCCCCCATGGGCCGCGCGGATCGATCCACTGGCCGGTGAGAAGCGCGAGCACCAGCGCAATCGGCGCCCCGACCAGCGCGGCACCCGCCAGCATCTGCAACGGGTCCAGCCCCCGCGTGCCCCAGCGGGCCACGACGTTGCCCTCGAGCCCGTAGAACAGGGGGGCGATCAGCGCCAGCGGGATGAAGGCCGCCATGCCCGGTTCGGGCAGGCTGGCCTCGGGCCCCACCATCAGCAGGACGCAGCCCAGTCCGAAGAGCAGCCCCAGGGCGCGCACCCAGACAAAACGTTCATTGCGCAGGCCGATGGCGATGGAGAATGCGAAGAGCGGCACCGTCGACAGCAGGATCGCCAGCACGCCCGCCGGCAGTTCGACCGCCGCGGCATAGGAGGCCGAATTGGGGATCACCGTGCCGATGAACGCGATCAGCAAATAGAAGCGCATGTGCCGCGCGGTGAGGGGCAGGCGCTTGCCGCGCAGCAATGTGACCAGCATCAGCAGCGTGCCGGTGATGACCAGTTGCCAGAAGATCAGCCCGAAATGGCGGTAGCCCTCGCTGACGGCGATCTTGGAAAAGGGCGTGGTCAGCCCCCAGCCCGCGCCGATCACGACCAGCGCGCCGAAAAGGCCCGTTCGGGCGGAGGCGCCCCCGGCGCTCATCCTCGGTCGGCCCCCTCGCCCAGCGGCACGCCCTCTGCGTCCGGCGGCACCACAAGCTGCAGCGAGGGGCGCGGCTGGACCAGGAAGATGCCGCCCAGCATGGTCATCAGCGCCAGCCAGACGAAGACCGAGTAGGTCTCGCCCAGAAGCACCATCGACCACAGCACGCCGAAGGCGGTGACGATATAGGCCGCCTGCGAGGTGAAGACCGATCCGGCGCGGCCCACCAGCCAGACATAGGCGGCATAGACGAGGCCATGCGTCACCGCGCCCGCCGCCAGCGCCGCCTCGGCGATGCCGAAGCCCTGAAGCGGGTTGATCCACTGGCCCGAGAACCACGCGATCGGAAGGGTGATCATCGCCCCCGTGACCGAGGCGCCGACGATGGTGCGGAACGGGTCGAGCCCGTAGGTGCCCCAGCGGGCCACGATATTGCCCTCGGTCGCGTAAAGCAGCGGGGCCAGCAGGGCGAGGAAGACGAAGACGGTCATCGACGGATCGGGCAGGCTGGATCTTGGCGCGATCATCAGCACGACACCGGCCATGCCGAAGAGAAGCCCGGTCAGCCGGACCCACGAGAAGCGGTCGTTGCCGAGCGCCAGCGCGATGGGTAGCGAGAAGAGCGGCGAGGTCGACATCAGGATCGACAGGATCCCCGCCGGCAGTTTCGAGGCGGTGAGATAGAAGAACACGTCCGGCAGCACCGCGCCGGTCAGCGCAACGACCAGGAAAAGCCGCAGATGGCGGGGTTTGAGCGCGACGGGGCGGCCCGAGACCCAGGCGATGGGCGCAAGCACCAGCACGACGATCACAAGCTGCCAGAATATCAGCCCATAGGGCTGATGGCCGGTGCTGGTGGCGAGCTTGGCCAGCGGCAGCGTCAGCCCCCAGCCGATACCCATGGCAAAGAGGACGACGAGGTAGAGCAGCCGGTCGCTCACGGACCGCACATCTGCAGCCGGCCGCCCTGTCGGACCATCTCGACCCGGGCGGCCTTGCCGGTTGTGTCGTCGGTCTCGACATAGAGGCCGCAGAGCGTGGCCTCGCCCATCGCGGGGGTGAAGCGGGTCTTGCCCATGCCGGTGACGAAGCGGCGCATCGGCTCGGACTTGTCCATGCCGATGACGGAAAGATAATCGCCGCACATGCCGGCGTCACTCTGGAATGCCGTGCCGCCCGGCAGGATCTGGGCATCGGCCGTGGGCACATGGGTATGGGTGCCCACCACGACGCTGGCGCGACCGTCGCAGAAATGCCCCATCGCCATTTTCTCCGAGGTTGCCTCGCAATGCATGTCGACGATGGAGGCCTGTACGCCGCCACCGGGAACATGGGCCTTCAGGATCGGCTCGATGGCGCTGAACGGGTCGTCGAAGGGCCGTTTCATGAAGACCTGCCCCAACACCTGCGCCACCAGCACCTTGCGGCCGCGTGCGTCGGAAAACACCCGGTGGCCGCGCCCCGGCGCGCCCTTGGCATAGTTGAGCGGGCGGACGATTCTCGGTTCGCTTTCGATGAACTGCAGCATGTCCTTCTGGTCG
>JAUIBJ010000638.1 GCA_030428025.1 Alphaproteobacteria bacterium | reverse complement strand
GGCCCTGCGCCTGTTTCTGGGGGCAGGGGTGTCAGCGGCCGTTCGAAGTGCCGATTTCACCGGAAACGCCCGGCTTGCCCGCAGCCGCGCCCGGATGTTCGAGGCGTATTTCGACATCCAGAACATGCCGGAGCTGCCGCACTGGCTCGAGATGTCGGCTGCTGCGATGGACGGGATATGGTCGCTGTCCTATGGGTATCACGGCATCATCACCGAGGACTACCGCGCAGAAGCGACGGCCTGCGCGGTCACCTATCTCCGGCGTTTTCTACCGGAGTACCTGCCACGGATACCCGTCACACAGGCGTCGCTCGATCGTATCCGGATAGAGCTGGATGCACCGTCACCCACCGCCGGGCTTTGTCAGAGGCGACCCGGCTGAGACGGGGAGGGCGGTTTCGTAGCATCTGCCCATAACGAATTCGAACCCGTTTCGCTGTTTCCGAACCAGCCCGGAGATCATCCGCCTGGCGGTCATGATGTATGTCCGTTTCCCAGTTTCACTGCGGAAAAGGGAAAGATCTTTTGCACGAGCGCGGCATCGACGTCAGCGATGAAACCGTGCGGTTCGAGGACCGGGTCATTCAGGGAAGATGGTCTTCCAATCCTGTTCCATGTCGATGAGCAGCCAGCCATTCTCTGCAGCGGCGTCGAGCCCCTTGTCGAGCTTGCCGAAGGTCGCATTGCGGTCGTAGGCGTACTCACGGTCGGCGTCGGTATGGTGCACGAACGCACCCAGCCGCGGCCCGTCGGCGCCGATGGTTGTATATTGCAGCATCTCGAAGTCGCCGTCGGAGTTGCCGAAGGCGGCGATCGGCCGACGACCTATATGGGAATTGATGCCAACGGGCTTGCCGGTCTTGTCGTCGATGAAGTCGATCTTGTTGGTGCGCATCAGCGTGGGTTTGCCGTCCACCATCTTGAACTCGGTGGTGATTGAGGAGCCGACGACCTGCTGGGGCGGGATGTCGTAGACTTCTTCGGTCCACGGGCGCATGAATTCGATGCCGCCACCGGAGACAATGAAGGTCTCGAAATCATTGTCCTGCAAGTAGTCGATGAGTTCCAGCATCGGTTGGTAGACAAGCTCGGTATAGGGCTTGTCGAACTTGGGGTGTTTCGCGTCGGCCAGCCAGTCGCCGGTGATCTGCTCGAAGTCCCCTGTGCTCATGCCCGCGTGGGTCGCGGCGATGATCTTTAAAAGGCCCTTTTCGCCGGCCTCGCCGAGTGTTTTCATGTCGCCTTCGAGAACCGCCTGGAAGGGCGGCGTGGTCTTCCATTCAGGATGGTCGCCGGCCATGGCTTTGACCCGGTCGAGCGCAAAGGCGAGCTGCGTGTACATGGGCTGCTCGACCCAGAGGGTGCCATCGTTGTCGAAGGTGGCGATGCGCGCGTCCTCATCCACATAGGTGTCACGGCCCTCATCGGTCACGCTTTCGACAAAGGCGATGATTGCGCTTTTGGTGTCGCCATCGTTCCAGGACGGGAGCGGGTCGTTATCGGCAAGCACTGGAGTCGCAAGAATGAGGGCAACTGCGAGGCCCGGGGTGAAATGCTTCATGGTTTTTTCTCTGTTCGGATCCGGTCGGGGGTTACGGGAAGAAGGGAAAAGGGGCGGGCATTGCGCGCCCGCCCCCGGAAAAGATCATGTCAGTTGCCGGTTGGCAGGCCGATGCTGACGCCGTCCTGGGCCAGCTCGTCGCGAATGTGCTTGAATCGCTGGTAGCCGGAGAGCGTGATCGGACCGGTGTAGGTCTCGCTCTGCAGCTTGCGCGGCGGGTGGTCGACATAGGTCTTCATGATCTTCTGCATCGCAGCGTTCGCCGGGACCATGGCCCAGGTGCTCTCGGTGAAAGTGGTCATGAAGATGTCGTAGCGTTCCTGCGGGTCGGACAGCAGGTCGAAAACCTGGGGCACCGTGGCAACATAGCTTTCGGCACCTTTCCAGCCGAGGTTGGTATCGACCGAGAGGCCACCTGTGGCGGCTCCGTTGTCGCCACGCAGGTTGAACACGTACTTGAAGTTGCCCACGCGGACGGCGCCCGGCGTCAGCTCGTTCTCGGTGAAATAGAACCACTCGTTGCGGTCAGATTTTCCGGTGCCGGTCCAGACCGGGGTCATGTCGTGGCTGTCGAAGACCATCGGCTGACCTTCACGGTCCTCGGTCGGCAGTTCCTGGCCCGCCAGCGCCGCGAAGGTCGCCATCAGGTCGAGGCCGCCAACGATGTCGTCGCTTTTGGAGCCAGGTGCCACTTTGCCGGGCCAGCGAACCATGGACGGAACCCGGCTGCCGCCCTCACGGTCGGTGCCCTTGGTGCTGCGGAACGGTGTGTAGCCAGAATCCGGGTAAACGTCCTGCCAGGCGCCGTTGTCGACGGTGTAGAAAACGACGGTGTTGTCCTTGAGGCCAAGTTCGTCGAGCTTGTTCATGACGTTACCGACACGGGCGTCGAGTTCGACCACCGCGTCCGCATAGGGCGATTTCGAGATCGATTTGCCCTCGAAATCCGGGTGCGGAAGGTTCGGCTGGTGGTTCTTCATGAAGTTGACGTTGATGAAGAACGGCGTGCCAGGGTTCTGGGCGGCGTCTTCGAGAAACTCGATGGCGGCTTTCTCGACATAGCCGTCGAGATACTTGATCCCGACCTTGCCGTCATCCGGCGTGTCGGCATCGCCGATTACCTTGAAATCCTCGGCCGCCTTTTCTCCGGCCTTGCCCGAGAGCGCCCCCGTGGTGATCTTGGCGAACTCTTCGCGGAGCTCCGGACCCATGTTCTTGTGCCAGGCCGGATCGGGGTAGGTGTAGGCGTTCAGGTGATAGAGGAACGCATACTTCATCTGGTCATAGCCCTGCGCGTTGGGCAGCGCG
>JAUIBJ010000637.1 GCA_030428025.1 Alphaproteobacteria bacterium | reverse complement strand
TCTGGCAGCCGCACTGGCTGTTCGCCGAGATGGAGTTCGACTGGGTCGAGTGGGACACCGCCGATGGCGAGTGTGTCGAGGAATCCGGCCAGAGCCGCGGCAATGCCTGCGGTTTCCAGCAGGCCACCATCGACAAGATCGCCAACAAGGACTTCGCCAGCAAATGGCCGGGTGCAGCAAAGCTCTATGAGATGATGAGCATCTCCAACGACACCCAGAACACGCTGATGCTGGAGATCGACCAGAAGGGCCGCGATCTGGAAGAGGTCGTCGCCGAATGGATCGACGCCAACGAAGACACCTGGGGTCCCTGGGTGGAAGCCGCGAAAGCAGCCCAGAACTGAGCCAGACCATCCGGCTCTGACGGACAGCCCGGCCTTTTGCGTCGGGCTGTCGAACAAGCTAAAAGAATAATAGAACCGGCGGGGAGAGTTGGATGGACGCGGGGACAAGGGATATCAAGCTTTCCTGCCGACACCTCTGGAAGGTCTATGCAGCGGGCGCGGCGCCCTATTTCAAATCCGAGGTCGCAAGCGCGGAGGCCGGCGAACTGTCGCGCCGGATGCGCGAGGACGGGGCGATACCGGCCGCCGTCGATGTCAGTTTCGACGTCCACCAAGGCGAGATCTTCGTCATCATGGGGCTGTCGGGCTCGGGCAAGTCGACCGTTGTGCGCTGCCTGTCACGGCTGGTGGAGCCCACATATGGCGAGGTGCTGCTCGATGGCGAGGATCTGCTCAAGGCCAGCCAGAAAGAGCTGATCGAGATCCGCCGCCACAAGATGGGCATGGTGTTCCAGAATTTCGGGCTGATGCCGCATCTGAGCGTCTTCGACAACATCGCCTTTCCACTGTCGCTACAGGGCGTGCCCAAGGCCGAACGCATCGAAAAGGCCCGCAGGGTGATCGAACTGGTGGGGCTGGAGGGGCGAGAAACCTCTTTCCCGCGCCAGCTTTCGGGCGGCCAGCAACAGCGCGTGGGCATCGCCCGGTCGCTGGCCATCGAGCCGGAACTGTGGTTCCTCGACGAGCCCTTCTCGGCGCTCGACCCGCTCATTCGCCGGCAGATGCAGGACGAGTTCCTGCGTATCCAACGCACGCTGAAGAAATCCATCGTCTTCATCACCCATGACTTCCTGGAGGCGCTGCGCATTGCAGACAGGATGATGATCATGCGCGACGGGATGGTGGTGCAGATGGGCACGCCGGCCCAGCTGATCGTGAACCCGGCCGACGACTATGTCGCCGAATTCACCGAGGACGTGCCGATGGTGCGGGTGCTGACAGCGAAAGACGTGCTCGATAAGAGCCAGACGCCAGCCCCCTGCATGCCGCAGCAGGATGCCAGCTGTTGCGTCGAAGAACTGCTGCCGCTGCTCGCCTCGCAAAGGGCGGGGATCGCGGCGGTCGAGGACGGCAAGCCCATCGGCGTGGTGACCGCCGCCAGCGTCATCGCCGCGCTGGCCCATCAGGATCAGGAACGCAGCAGCGACAGCGCACCGGCGGGCGTGTCGGCGTCATGAGCGGGGCGCAGGCGGGCAAGTGGCTCTGGCTGGCGCTGATCGCGCTGACCCTGATCCTGTCGCTGGCCACGGGCGCCAGCGGCTGGCTGGTCGAATATCCCGAAGACTGGGTCATTCCGATCACGCCCTGGCTCAACGCTTTCATGGACTGGTGCGTCGATGTCTTCGGGCCGTTCTTCCGCGCCTTCTCGACCGCGCTCGACGTGCCGATGGCCGCGGTGCGTGACCTGCTGAACTGGCTGCCCTGGTCGGTGACGCTGACGCTGGTGACCTTCACCGCCTATGCGGTCTCGGGCTGGCGGCTCGCTGTCTTCAGCTTCCTCGCCGTCCTATACATGGTGGTGATCGGTTATTGGCACGAATCGATGAATTCGCTCGCGCTGGTTGCCATCTCGGTGCCACTGGCGGTGGCAACCGGCTTCGCGCTCGGCACGCTGGCCTTCTATTCCAGCCGCGCCGAGCGGGTGATCCGGCCCACTATGGATCTTCTGCAAACGGTGCCGGCCTTCGCCTATCTGCTGCCCATCCTGCTGCTTTTCGGCTTCGGTCCTGTGGTGGGGCTGATTGCCAGCATCCTCTATGCTTTTCCACCCACAGTGCGCAACACCATGCTGGGTCTCGCGCGCGTGCCGGAGGAGGTGATCGAGGCAGGGCTGATGTCGGGCGCCACCCGGCCACAGCTTTTCTGGCGCGTGCGCGTGCCCAGCGCGATGCGGCAGATCCTTCTAGGCGTGAACCAGACGACCATGGCCGCCTTTTCCATGATCATCATCGCCTCGATCATCGGCGGCACGGCCGATATCGGCTGGGAGGTGCTCTCGACCATGCGCAAGGCCCAGTTCGGCGAAAGCCTTCTGGCCGGGATCGTGGTGGCGCTGATGGCGATGGTGATGGACCGGATCACCGCCGCGGCGGCCATCGCCGACCCAAAGGAACCTCAGGTGAACGAAAGCCTCTGGTCGCGGCACCGGATGTGGTTCATCGCCGCCGGGCTGGGGCTGGGCGTGGCCCTGCTGTCGCAGCTTGTCCCAGCGCTGGCCGAATACCCCCGCGCCTGGGAGATCTATCCCGCCCATTATCTCAACGATGCGGTTACCTTCATCGTTGTGGAATTCGCCGACGTCATCAACATGATCAAGACAGCGGCCTTCTTTTTCGTGATGCTGCCGGTCAAGATCGGGCTGGAACAGACGATCAGCCCGTTTTCCTGGGGGTTCGAGTTCACCGACGGGCTGAAGATCAGCTATGCCGTGGCCGCGTTTCTTCTGGTGGGCTGGGTGGCCTGGGCGCGCAACCTGAACCTCGCCGTGCTCCTCGCCTTCTGCGCGGTGCTGCTCTACTTCGGCCTCACC
>JAUIBJ010000636.1 GCA_030428025.1 Alphaproteobacteria bacterium | reverse complement strand
ATTTCTTCACCGAGGCGATGAAGGCGCAGGGCGGCGAGGTGCTGGCGCATGTCGCCATTCCGCCGTCGGAGACAAGCTTTACCAAGTATTTCCCCAAGATCCCGCGCGAGACGGAAGTGCTCTATCACGTGATGGTGGGCCCGGCCGTGTTGACCTTCGTGAAGGAACTGGGCGAATTCTTCGGGCCCTCACGGCCCGAGATGTTCGGCTTCATCGACAGTCTGGAAGCGGTGGACATTGCAAGCCCGGGGCTCGACTATCTCGAAGGCACCTATTTCTGGGAGGGCAATCCGCGCCACGCGCAGGCAGACCAGTCGGACCACGACAGGTTCTTCCGCGAAATGGTCGGTGTGGACGAGCGCGGCGCCTCGGTCAGCGACCCGACCGACGTATCGACCTATGCCCACATGTTCGGCTGCTGGGAGACGCTCTATGTGATCAAGGCGGGCATGGAAGCTTGCGACTACAAGGGGCCGGGCGATCGGCAGGCGCTGATCGAGGCGGTCGAGGGGATGACCGACATGCCCCATTCGCAGGAGCATCCGCAGGGCGCCAAGACCTTCAACGGCAAGACCCATCAGGTGTTCGGCCACCAGTATATCAGCCGGGTGGAGGACGGGTTCCTCAAGCGGGTGCATACCACGTCGATCGAAGACACGCTTTACCCCGACGAAGTGGATTACACGGCGCAGTCGTTCTGATTTCGCGCGGACACGAAAAAAGGGGCGCCACAGCAACCGGCGCCCCTCATTATTCCGCAGAGGCGGATCTTATTCTTTTTCTTCCAGCGGCAGCGCCACGAAGCGCGGCTCGCCCGAGCGGCGGACCAGAAGCAGGATCGACTTGCGCCCCGCCTCGCGGGCTTCGGCAATCCGGTCTTCCAGATCGGTGATACCCTGCAGCTTCTGCTGGCCGGCCTCGGTGATGACGTCGCCCGCGCGCAGGCCCTTCTCGTAGGCCTCCGACAGGGTGTCCACATCCTTGACCACAAGGCCGCTGGCGGTGTCGTCCAGTTCCAGCTGACCGCGCAACTCGTCATCGAGCGGCGCCAGCGTCAGGCCCAGAACCGACTTCTCCATCGGTTCGTCCGGCTCCCCGCCGGGCTGTGCTGCGGGGATGGCGCCCTCGGCAGCCTCGCGCCGGCCAAGCGTGACCTTCAGCGTCTTGGTCTTGCCATCGCGGAAGACGACCACGCGCACGGTCTTTCCGACCTCGCTGTTGCCCACCTGACGAACAAGGCCACGGGTGTCCTGCACATCCTTGCCGTCGAAGGACAGGATCACGTCGCCCGCCTCCATTCCGGCCTCGGCGGCGGGGCCTTCGGGCACGTCGGTCACCAGCGCACCGGCTACCTTTTCCATGCCGATGGCCTCGGCCACGTCATCGGTGACATCCTGAATGCGCACGCCCAGCCAGCCGCGGCGGGTCTCGCCGTATTCCTTCAGCTGGTCCACCACGCGGGTCACCACGTTCGACGCCATCGAGAAGCCGATGCCAATCGACCCGCCGTTGGGCGAGAGGATGGCGGTGTTCACGCCGATCACCTGCCCGTCGAGATTGAAGAGCGGACCGCCCGAGTTACCGCGGTTGATCGCCGCGTCGGTCTGGATGTAGTCGTCATAGGTGCCACTGAGCGCCCGGTTGCGGGCCGAGACGATCCCGGCGGAGACCGAAAAGCCTTGCCCGAGCGGGTTGCCCATGGCGATCACCCAGTCGCCAACGCGCGCGGTATCGCTGTCGCCGAAGCTGACGAAGGGCAGCGGCTTGTCCGCCTCGACCTTCAGAAGCGCGATATCGGTCTTGGGGTCGGTGCCGACGACCTTGGCCTCGAGCTCCTCGCCCGAGAAGAACTCGATGATCACCTCGTCGGCGCTTTCGATCACGTGATTGTTGGTGACAACATAGCCGTCTTCAGAAATCACGAAGCCCGAACCCAGCGCCGAGGTACGGCGGGGCCTGTCGCCATTGCGATCCTGGAATTCACGAAAGAAATCCTCGAAGGGCGAGCCTTCGGGGACGATCGGCGAAGGGCCGGTGCCCTGCGCCACCACCGTCGAGGTGGTGATGTTGACCACGGCCGGGCTGACCGTATCGGCCAGATCGGCAAAGCTGTCGGGGCGGGCCTGAGCCGAGATGGCCTGGGCAATCACCAGGGCCATGGCCAGAGCGGTCAGCCAGAACGCCCGCAGGGCGCCGCGCCCGTCCGGCTGCATTGGGATTGATTTAGCGAACAATTGGAAACACTCCTCCGGTTTTTCCGTTTGGTGTCATCGTTGAGCCGATGCTGTTTTTGACTGCCTCCTATGTAGGCACGACTTTCGTTTTCTCAAAGTCCGACACGGTTTGTCACGACCTTGTGACCGACATCTTGCGGGCAGTTCACGCATATCACGCGCCAAGCATGCTTGCGCACCACAGAAACAGGACTCCGAAGGCGATCGAGGCCAGCCCGATCAGCCGGCGCGTCTCCACCGGCAGCGCCCGAAGCATCGCCAGCAGTTGCTCGACAAGCGAAGGGGCCAGCGCATAGACCAGCCCCTCCACAACCAGAACCAGCCCGAGGGCCAGAAAGATCTTTGCTATCATTGCACCTCGGGCGAAGCGGTCTCGCCCGTGTCCTCCGCCCCGGCGGCGACCGGCTCGTCCGCCTGGGGCGCGTCCGCGTCTGCCGCTGCCTCGGGCTGCTCCGGCGCCTCTGACCTGGTCTGCTGTGCGGCGGCGCCGCGGTCAGAGCGCAGATAGTTGAAGAACTCGCTGTCGGGTGACAGCACCATCGACGAATTCTCGCCCTTCAGCGCCTTCCTGTAAGCGTTGAGCGAACGGTAGAATTCGAAGAACTCTTCATCCGCCCCGAAGGCATTGGCAAAGATCGCGTT
>JAUIBJ010000025.1 GCA_030428025.1 Alphaproteobacteria bacterium | reverse complement strand
GGCCGTAATCGTCTATGATGGTGACCCCGTTCACCACGCCCACGCGGGTGAAGCGGCGGTTGACCCCGCCGAAACTCGCCAGCGCCTCGCGGATTTCGACGGGCGCCATGCCCAGATGCCGTGCCACCGCCACCGCGCTGAGCGCATTCGAGACGTTGTGATCGCCCGGCATCGGCAGGCTGCAGCCCTCTATCACCGTCTCATCGGCCTGCAGCGCGATGTCGAAATGCGCCACGCCGGCCTCGTAGCGCAGGTTCACCGCCCGCACGTCGGCCTGGGCGTTGAAGCCGAAGGTCACGACGCGACGGTCGGTGATCCGTCCCACCAGCGCCTGCACTTCCGGGTGATCGGTGCAGCAGACGGCGAGGCCATAGAAGGGAATGTTGGAGACGAAGTCGTAAAACCCCTGCCGCAGCGTGTCGAAATCGCCCCAGTGATCCATGTGCTCGGGGTCGATATTGGTGACGATGGCGATGGTGGCGGGCAGGCGGTTGAAGGTGCCGTCGCTTTCGTCGGCCTCGACCACCATCCATTCGCCCTCGCCCACGCGAGCGTTGCTTCCATAGGCGTGGATGATGCCGCCATTGATCACCGTGGGGTCGAAATGCCCGTGATCCAGCAGCGCCGCCACCATGGTGGTGGTGGTGGTCTTGCCATGGGTGCCGGCCACGGCGATGTTGGACTTGAGCCGCATAAGCTCGGCCAGCATCTCGGCCCGGCGCACCACCGGCAGGCCCCGCCGGCGCGCCTCGACCAGTTCGGGGTTGTCGGGCCGGATCGCCGAGGAGATCACCACCACCTCGGCCGCCTCGAGGTTCTCGGCGCGCTGACCCTCGAAGACGGTGGCGCCCATGTCCTCCAGCCGCTGGGTGAGCGGCGAACGTTTCAGGTCCGAGCCCTGCACCACATAGCCGTGATTGAGCAGTACCTCGGCGATGCCCGACATGCCGATCCCGCCGATGCCGACGAAATGAATGGGCCCGACATCCCCGGGAAGCTTGGTGGCGGCGTTCATGTCTGTTTTCCTTTCTGGGCCAGCTCTTCGACCAGGTCGGCCAGCACCTGCGGCGCCTCGGGCATCCCCGTGCGCAGCGCGGCGAGCGACATCTGATGCGCCGCCTGCGGCTCGGTCAGGATCGCCTCGACATGCCCGGCCAGCATCTCGACCTGCAATTCGGATTCGGGGATCACCACCGCCGCCCCGGCCTCCGCCAGGCCGCGGGCATTGGCGGTCTGGTGGTCGGCGGCGGCATAGGGGTACGGGATCAGGATCGAGGGCCGGCCGATCACGCTTATATCCGCCACGGACGACGCGCCGGCCCGGCTGATCACAAGCTGCGCCTCGCTCATCCGGCGGGGCACGTCGCGAAAGAACGTGGCGACATCGGCGTCGATCCCGTGCTCGGCATAATAGGACGCGACCCGTTCGCCGTCTTCCTCGCGGGCCTGATGGCTTACGCGGATGTTCTTCAACAGCGCCATGGGCAGCGCGGCCAGGGCGGGCGGCACGATGTCCGACAGCGCCCGAGCGCCCTGGCTGCCGCCGATCACCAGAACCGACATCGGATAGTCACCGGGTGGGATATAGCCCGCGCCCGCGCGTTCCAGCACCGCCGCGCGCACCGGGTTGCCCACATGCACACCCTCGACCCCTTCTGGCAGGTCCGTGGGCCAGATGCCGCAGGCCACCTTGTCGACCTTCTTCGAAAAGATCCGGTTGACCCGGCCCAGCACCCCGTTCTGTTCGTGGATCATACGCGGCAGGCGTTTGACCCAGGCGGCCGCGAGGGCGGGAATGGTCGGGTAGCCGCCGAAGCCCACCACCACGTCGGGCCTGTCACGCGACATACGGATCAGCGCGCCGATCACACCGCCAAGCACATGGAACGGCACCAGAATCTTGTTGATCACCCCACCCCGGGCGAAGGTGGCGCTGGCCACCTGCTCGATCTCGACTGAATGGGGAAAGCCGCCCACATAGCGCGCCCCTCGCGCATCCGTGGAAAGCTTCACCCGCCAGCCCCGGCGCAGCATCACTTCGGCCAGTGCCTGCGCCGGAAACATGTGGCCGCCGGTGCCACCGGCGGCGATGATCAGTAGGGGCTGTCTCGCGCTCACGCCTAAGCCTTTCCTTGCCGGGCGCGCCGTTTGCGGCGCGCCAGTCCCGTTCCTGCCGCCCGCGTCAGCGTCCGCGCAGGAAGTCGCCGATCTCGTTCTGCGGCCGGGTGCGGGTGAAGGCAAAGAGCATACCCACCGCGATGCCCCCCGCAATGAGCGACGATCCGCCGTAGCTGACGAAAGGCAGGGTCATCCCCTTGGCGGGCAGAAGACGCACCGCCACGCCCATGTTGATCATCGCCTGCACCCCGAAGCTGGCCACCAGTCCGGTGCCCGCCAACCGGATGAACGGATCGCGCTCGCGCATCAGCCGCGACAGCGACCGCACGACAATAAGCGCATAAAGGGCAATGATGCAAAGCACCAGCACCAGCCCGTATTCTTCCGCCGCCACGGCGATGATGAAATCGGTATGGGCGTCGGGCAGGCTCCATTTCACCTCGCCCTCGCCCACGCCCACGCCAAAGAAGCCGCCCTCGCGGATGGCATTGGTGGCAAAGCCCAGCTGGGTGTTGGGATCGACATCGGGGCTGAGGAACCCGTCGATGCGGCGCGCGAAATGCTCGGAATTGGAATAGGCGAAACTGCCCGCAGCCACCACGCAGACGGCCATGATCACCATCAGCAGGATCGGTGCTCCGGCCACGAAATACATCACCCCCCAGGAGAAGAGCACCAGGCAGGCCTGGCCGAAATCGGGCTGCAGCGCCAGAAGCGCCACGATCGCCACCGCCAGCAGGAAGGACCAGCTCTTGCCCGGCGGCCCGTTGATCTGCTGGCTGGCGGCCATCAGCCACGCGGCGACCACCACGAAGGCGGGCTTGAGGAATTCCGAGGGCTGCAGGCTGCCGAAGCCGAGGCTGTACCAGCGCACCGCGCCCTTGCCGAAATCGGTGCCGAAGACCGGCAGCAGGGCCAGACCGGCGAAGGCGGCGAAGAAGCCCATCACCGCCAGCCGGCGCACGAGTTGCGGGCCCATCATCGAGGTGAGAAACATCGCCGTAAGCGCCATGAAGCCGAAGATCGCCTGCCGCTCGACGTAATGGAACGGGTCGAACCCGTTCTTTTCGGCCAGCGGCGGCGACGCCGCCAGCCCCAGCAGAATGCCGATGCCGAAGAGCATGAGCACACAGGACATCGACCATTTGTCGATCGTGCGCCACCAACGGGGAAGAACAGGCTCACCGTCCCGGGCCGGGACCGCGCCATAGACCATCTCTGTCATAAGACCTGCCGTACACTGCCTTTGCCTCTGCCCCGTTTTCTCGGGGTCTTGCAGGCAGTCTAGCAGCAGATCGCCCCGGTGGGAAGCGGTCTTGGCGCTATCGGTTCCGTTACCCTTCCGTCAGCTTGCCGGACATGGGCCGGATCGCCTCGGGCGTCTCGCGGTTGGCCAGAAAGCCGGGCCGCGGCTTGTCGGCCGCATAGGGCGAGGTCAATGCGTTCGACATGGCGTTGTAGACGAAGAAGGCATTGGCGCGCGGATCGGGGGTGATGTTGCCGTTCGAGCCATGCAGCGTGTTGCACTCGAAGAAGATCACCGTGCCGGTCGGCCCTTCGGCGGCGTCGATGCCGTGCTTGCCGGCCAGCTTCTCGATGGTCTCGGGCTGGGGCACGCCGACTTCCTGCCGCTTCAGCGAGGTCCGGAAATTGGCGTCGGGCGTTTCGCCCAGACAGCAGATGAAGGTCTCGTGCGAGCCCGGTACCAGCATCAGCGGCCCGTTATGCGCACCGTTGTCGGTGAGCAGCACCGAGGCCGACACCGCCCGCATCCGCGGCATCCCGTCCTCTGCATGCCAAGTCTCGAAATCCGAATGCCAGTAGAACTCCTTGCCGGCGAAGCCCGGTTTGTAATTGAGCCGCGACTGATGCAGATAGACCCGATCCCCCAGCAGGAACTGCGCCACGCCCGCAAGGCGGTCGTCGCAGGCCAGCCGGCGGAAGGCGCTGGAATGGCGGTCGAGCCGGAAGATGGTGCGCACCGCCTGGCTTTCGGGTTCGCGGATCAGATCCTCGTCCGGAATCCCCTCGCCGGTTTCTCGCAGCTTGTCCGCGGTCTCGACCAGCATCTGCACCTCGTCGCCCGAAAACAGGTCGCGGCGGATCAGATAGCCGTTGTCGATGTAAGAGTCGGCCTCGGCGCGCGATATCGGGGCGGTTTCGCTCCATTCCGACCAGATGACCGGGTCTTGCCGCGGCATCAGCCGTTCTTCATCGGCCAGCCGGGTGGGATAATCGTCGCGCGTCGTCGTCTGGCCGGGCGGTGTCTGCAGGTTCATTTTTCCCTCCGTTTTTTTCTTGCGTTTCAACAAGGGAACGGAGAGTGGCCCTTGCGGTTCCAATTGCCCATCCGGCACTCGGGCAAAAAGATTGGCGCGCCCGGAAGGGGACACGGCGGATCAGAGGCGGGCGCGCACCGCCCGGATGAAATCCTCGCCGCGTTTCTCGAAATTGTCGTACTGGTCGAAGCTGGCCGCAGCGGGGGCCAGCAGCACCGTCTCGCCCGGCTGCGCCTCGTCCATCGCGCGGGCGACGGCACGCTCCATCGTGGTGCACACCTCGGCATCGACGCCGTCCAACTGAACAGCGAAACCCGCCGCCTCGCGGCCGATCACATAGGCCCTGACCACATTGCGCAGTCCGGGCTTCAGCCCGGCGATCCCGCCTTCCTTCTCCAGCCCGCCGCAAATCCAGCGGATGCGCGAAAACGCCTCCAGTGCCTTCAATGCCGCGTCCACATTGGTGGCCTTGCTGTCGTTCACAAAGATCACCCCGCCCTTCTCGGCCACGACCTGACTGCGGTGCGGCAGGCCGGCGAAGCTGTGAAAGCCCTGCTCGATCACCCTGGGCGCAAGACCCAGAGCCCGGGCCGCGGCATAGGCGGCGCAGGCGTTCTGGTGGTTGTGCCGGCCCGGCAGGCCCTTCACGGGGCGCAGGTCAATGGCGCCGGCCTGCCGGCCCTTGCGGTATTCGCTCAGAAACCCCTTGCGCGCGAAGACCGACCAGCCCGGCCCGGCAAGCTTTTCCTCCACCGACACCCGGATCACCCGCGCGTCCCCCGGCCCTTCCGAAAGCTGCCCGGCCAGAAACCGGCCCTCGGGCTCGTCCACGCCCACCACCGCCCTGTCCGGCCCGCCCTCGGCGAAAAGCCGGCGTTTGGCGGCGAAATAGCCGCCGAGGCCTGCGTGCCGGTCGAGGTGATCGGGCGAGAGATTGGTGAAAACCGCGATATCGGGGGTCAGCGCGCGCGCCAGTTCCGTCTGATAGGAGCTGAGTTCGAGCACCACCACGCCGCCATCGCCCGGCGGGTCGATATCCAGCACCCCGCGGCCGATATTTCCGGCCAGCTGCACGGGCTTTCCCGCGTGTTCCAGCACATGATGGATCAGCGCCGAGGTGGTGGATTTGCCGTTCGAACCGGTCACCGCCACCACCTTGGGCGGGTCGTCGTACATTTCCCATTTGGCTGTGCCGAGCGAGCGGAAGAACAGGCCGATATCGTTATCCACCGGCACGCCCGCACGCAGGGCGGCGGCCACCACGCGGTTGGGCTCGGGGTAAAGATGCGGAATTCCGGGCGAGACGATCAGCCGGACGATCCCGTCAAGCGCGCCGGGGCGGGAGAGGTCGGCGATATCGAAGCCTTCCTGCGCCGCCATCTCCCGCGCCGCCGGGTTGTCATCCCAGCAGACCGGGTGCGCGCCGCCCGCGCGCAGGGCCCGCGCCGCCGACAGCCCCGAACGGCCGAGGCCCAGAATGCCGATGCGTTCCCCGGCGAAACCGGTGACGGGGATCATGGCGCCCTGCCCCGCTCGGCCAGATCCCGCAGGATGGCCATGGCCCGGTCGGCCATATCCTGCGGCACGAAGGCGTAATCGTGATGGTACCCGGCGACCATGTTGCAGGGGATGCCATTCTCGGCCAGCGCCTGCGCGACCGCCGCCGTCAGCCCCACCCCGTCGAGCGCCGAATGCACGCTCAGCGTGATCCGCGCCATCGGCAGGTCGGTGGCAAATCCATGCCGGGCCGCTGCCGCCTCCGGCAGGATCAGCGACACACCTTCGGCCTCGCGGACGGTGGCCAGCGCCTCGGGGAAATGCAGCGCCGCCACGGCGTCATCGGCCACGGTGCAGAAATGCCAGATCTCCGGATCACGCTCTGGCGCCATGCCCGCGATCATCGCGGCGGTGTCGCGCACGGTGTGGCCTGCGCCCGTCATGCCCTCAACGCACCTTCAGCGTCGCCAGCCCGATCATCGCCAAAATCAGCGCGATGATCCAGAAACGGATGACGATGGTGGGCTCGGCCCAGCCCTTCTTTTCATAATGGTGGTGAATGGGCGCCATCAGGAAGACCCGCTTGCCGGTGCGCTTGAAATAGAGCACCTGGATGATCACCGACAGCGCCTCAACGACGAACAGCCCGCCGACGATGCCGAGGACCAGCTCGTGTTTGGTGACCACGGCGATGGCCCCAAGCGCGCCGCCCAGAGCCAGCGAGCCCGTGTCGCCCATGAAGACCGCCGCGGGCGGGGCGTTGTACCACAGAAAGCCCAGGCCCCCGCCCACCAGCCCGGCGACGAAGACCAGAATCTCGCCGGTGCCGGGCACGTAATGGACATCGAGATATTCGGTGAAGTCCACCCGCCCCACCGCGTAGGCAATGATGCCCAGCGCCGAGGCGGCGATCATCACCGGCATGATCGCGAGGCCATCCAGCCCGTCGGTGAGGTTTACCGCGTTGGCCGCGCCCACCACAACGAACATGGCGAAGGGGATGAAGAAGAACCCCATGTTCAATAGCGCGTCCTTGAATATGGGAAAGGCCAGCTGATACTGCAGTTCGCCCGGGTGATAGGCGCTGGCCCAGAAGGCCGCGATCCCGGCGATGCAGAAGCCGATCAGAAGCCGGATGCGCCCGGGCACGCCCGAGGTGTTCTGCTTCGACACCTTGGCGTAATCGTCGGCAAAGCCGATCAGGCCGAAGGCGAGCGTCACGAACAGCACCAGCCAGACATAGGCGTTGTCGAGCCGCGCCCAGAGCAGCGAGGACGTCAGCACCGCGCCGACGATCAGAAGCCCGCCCATGGTGGGCGTGCCGGATTTCGACATATGCCCTTCCGGCCCGTCGTTGCGGATCGGCTGCCCCTTGCCCTGCCGCTTGCGCAATACGTTGATCAGCGGCTGGCCGAAGAGAAAGCCGAAGACCAGCGCGGTCATGAACGCCCCGCCCGAGCGGAAGGTGATATAGCGGAAAAGATTGAAGAAATCCCCGCCATCCGACCAGAGGGTCAACCAGTAGAGCATTCAGTCGTCCTCTTCTTCCCGCCGCAGCGCCCGACCCGCCTTGCGCAGGGCATCGACCACCAGGCTTACCCGGCTGCCCTTCGAACCCTTGACGAGCACCACGTCGCCCGCGTCGATCAGCCGGTGCGCCCGGCCGGCCAGATCCTCGGCCCGCCCGACCCGTTCGCCGCGCTGCATCTCCGGCAGGGCTTCCCACAGGGCGGCCATGCGCGGGCCCACGCAATGCACATCGTCTATATCGCGCATCTGCGGCAGGTGCGCCAGCGCCGCGTGCAGGGCGTGTTCCTCCGGGCCCAGTTCCAGCATGTCGCCCAGAATGGCGATCCGGCGGCCCTTGGCGATGCGGCCCACATCATCGCGCGGCCGGCTCGCCGCCAGCATATCGAGTGCTGCGGCCATCGAGGCCGGATTTGCGTTGAAAGCGTCATCGATAAGGTCAATGGTCCAGGTCTCGTCACCGCTGTCCAGTTGCAGCGTGTCGCGGGTGCCGCGGCCCGAGGGCGGATGCCATCGGGCCAGATCGGTGATCGCGACGCCCCGGTCGGCCCCCATCTGCCAGACGGCGGCCAGAACGGCCAGCGCATTGAGCGCGAAATGCCGCCCGGCCACGCCCACCTTGAACACCACGCTCGTGCGCCAGAGACGGGCCCGACCCACGGTCACCCTGTCATGCAGTTCGGTGCCCAGCAGGCGATGGTGATTGCCAGCTTGCGCGCCGAATGTCACGATCCGGCCGGCCCGGGCCCGTGCCGCCGCCAGCAGGATCGGCGTGGTCGGCAGGTCGCCGTTCAGGATCGCCACGCCGCCCGGCTCCAGCCCCTCGAAGATCGACGCCTTTTCATGCGCGATCCCCTCGATCGACTCGAAGGCCTCCAGATGCGCGGCCGCGACGGTGGTCACGATCGCCACATGCGGCCGCGCCATGCGCGCCAGCGGCGCGATCTCGCCGGGGTGGTTCATGCCGATCTCGATCACGGCGAAATCGGCGTCCTGCGGCAGCCGCGCGAGCGTCAGAGGCACACCCCAGTGATTGTTGTAGCTCGCCTCGGCGGCATGGGTCCTGCCCTGCCCCGCAAGCACGTGGCGCAGCATCTCCTTGGTCGAGGTCTTGCCGACCGAGCCGGTCACCGCCACGACCCGTGCCCGCGCCCTTGCCCGGCCTGCGCGGCCCAGAGCCTCCAGCGCTTTCTGCACATCCTCGACGATCAGAAGCGGCGCGTTCTCGGCCACCCCCTCGGGCACCCGGCTGACCAGGGCCGCCGCAGCGCCGAGTTCCAGCGCCCGGGCCACGAAATCGTGCCCGTCGCGTTCGGCCTTGAGGGCAACGAACAGGTCGCCGGGCTGCAACGTGCGGGTGTCGATGGAAACGCCGGTCGCCTGCCAGTCGCCCGTGGCGCGCCCGCCTGTGGCCTCTGCGGCCTCTGTCGCCGACCAGAGGCTCATGCGACGCCGCCGTCGAGTGCGGCGACGGCCACGCTGGCCTGTTCGCTATCGTCGAAGGGAAAGACGTCCTCGCCCACGATCTGGCCGGTCTCGTGGCCCTTGCCCGAGATCAGCAGGGCGTCGCCCGGCCCGAGCGCATCGACCCCGCGCAGGATCGCCTCGGCCCGGTCGCCCACCTCGATGGCGGTGTCGCCCGCGCCGGCGGTCCGCACGCCCTCCATCACCGCGGCCCGGATCGCGGCCGGGTCTTCGCTGCGCGGGTTGTCGTCGGTCACGATCACCAGATCGGCATGCTCTGCCGCCGCCCGGCCCATCAGCGGCCGCTTGGTGCGGTCGCGGTCGCCGCCGGCGCCGACGATTGCCACCAACCGGCCCATCACATGCGGACGCAGCGCCTGAATCGCCGTGGCCACCGCATCGGGCGTATGGGCGTAGTCGACGAAGACCGAGGCGCCGTTGCGCCGCCGTGCGGCCAGTTGCATCCGCCCGCGCACCGTCTGCATCCGCGGCAGCGCGTCGAAGACCATATCGGGATCGGCCCCGGCACCGATGGCAAGGCCTGCGGCCAGCAGGACGTTTTCCGCCTGAAACCCGCCGATGAGGTTCAACTCTGCCTGGCCGGCGCGGCCCTGCCATTCGAAGCGAAGCACCTGGCCCGTGGGCGTGAAGCTGCGCGCGAGGATGTGCAGATCTGCGCCTGTGCGCCGACCAACGCGCAGCACCTCCTGCCCGCGCGAGGCCGCGATGGCGGCCATTTCGGTGCCCCTCGGGTCGTCGATATTGACCACCGCCATCCCGTCTTCCGACAGAACCCGCGTGAAAAGCCCCGCCTTGGCCGCGAAGTATTCCTCGAAACTGGCGTGGTAGTCGAGGTGATCCTGCGAGAGGTTGGTGAAACCCGCCGCCGCAAGCCGCACACCGTCAAGCCGGCGCTGCGCCAGCCCGTGGCTGGAGGCCTCCATCGCCGCATGGGTGACACCCGCCGCCTCGGCCTCGGCCAGGATGCGGTGCAGGGTGACGGGTTCGGGCGTGGTATGGGCGAGCGGCGCCTGATAGGCGCCTTCCACCCCGGTGGTGCCGATGCTGACCGCCTCGAGTCCCAGCGCCGCCCAGATCTGACGGGTGAAGCTGGCCACCGAGGTCTTGCCGTTGGTGCCGGTCACCGCCACCACGGTTTCGGGCTGGGCGCCGAACCACAGCGCGGCGGCATAGGCCAGCGCCTGGCGCGGATCCTCGGCGATCACCAGCGCGGCCTCGCTCGCCTCCAGCTCCGCCCGGGCGATCCGGGCGCCCTCCATGTCGGTCAGAATGGCCCCCGCGCCCATGCGCAGGGCGTACTGGATGAACTCGCCCCCATGCACCCGAGTCCCCGGCAGCGCGGCGAAGAGAAAGCCCTCCTTCACGTCGCGGCTGTCGATTGCAAGGCCGGTCACCTCGGCCTTTCGTCCACCCTGGGCGGTCAGGCCCAGATCTGCCAGTGATTTCGTCCGCCCTGCCGCCATGTGCCCCGTGATGTCATGCCTGTCCGGCCCCAAATGCCCCGCCTTCAACCTGAGCCATCAGGCAAGGGCGAGGCGTGTGCAACGACCTTACATTGCGCCGCGGTCCGCCAAAAGCCGTGATTCAGGTTTCCGGCGAACCGCATCAGTTCGCCGTCAGCGTTATACCAGCAAGCTGGCCGGGTTCAATCTCGGGCCGCAGGCCAAGAAGCGGCGCGACGCGACGTATGATTTCGGCCGTGACCGGAACCGCCGTCCAGCCGGCGGTGCGGCGCGGCGTGTCGCCCGAGGTCTCGACCGGCTCGTCCAGCGACACCACCAGCACGTATTTCGGGTCATGCGCGGGGAAGACGCTGGCGAAGGTGGCGATCACCTTGTCCTCGTAATAACCGCCGCCGCGTTCCTTGGGCTTGTCGGCGGTGCCGGTCTTGCCGCCCACCGCATAGCCCGGCACCTCGCCGAAGGAGGCGGTGCCCTCGGTGACGACCTTGCGCAGCATCGTCAGCGCATCGGCCGCGGCGCGTTCCGACACCACCTGTTCGCCGGCGGTGCCCTGCGCCTGCTTCACCAGCGTCGGCACCACCCGGCGCCCGCCATTTGCCAGCGTCGCATAGGCCGCCGCCAGATGCAGGGGGCTCGCCGACAGCCCATGCCCGTAGGAGATGGTGACCGTCGACAGATCGGTCCAGCGTTTCGGCAGAAGCGGCTTGGCGCCGGCCGCCTCGACCATCTCGATCCCGGTTTCCTTGAAAAAGCCCAGCGATTCAAGAAGATCCTGCTGCCGTTTCGCACCGATCTGCAACGCGATCCGGCCCGTGCCCCGGTTGGAGCTTTTCACGATGATGTCCGACACGCTCAGAACGCCGTAGTTCTTGTTGTGGAACTCTCCGATCCGGTGGCCGCCCACCGTCATCGGGCCGGCGGTGTCGATGGGGGTGTCGGCATTCACCAGGCCGAGGTCGATCGCCTGTGCGGCGGCGAAGATCTTGAAGGTCGAGCCCAGTTCATAAAGCCCCTGCACCGCCCGGTTGAAAAGCGGGCTGTCGGACGGATTGCCCTTGGTGGCGGGGCGGGGCCGGTCGTTGGGGTCGAAATCGGGCAGCGAGGCAAGCGCGATCACCTCGCCCGTCTGCACATCCATCAAGACGCTCGCCGCGCCCTTGGCATTCATCAGCTTCATGCCGCCGAACAGCACACGTTCCACCGCCGCCTGCACCGACAGGTCGAGCGACAGCGTGAGCGGCTCGTGCCCGCGGGCCGGATCGCGCAGGCGCGCATCGAAGAATTTCTCGACCCCCGCGACGCCGATCACCTCTGCGGCATAGACGCCCTCACGGCCGAAACTCGCCCCGCCCAGCACATGCGCGGCCAGCCGGCCATTGGGATAAAGCCGCATCTCGCGCGGGCCGAACAGAAGGCCCGGCTCGCCGATATCGTGCACCGCCTGCTTCTGCTCGGGGCTGAGTTTCTTCTTGACCCACAGGAACTTGCGCTTGCCTGTGAAATCCTTCACCAGCCGCTCGCGGTCGAGATCGGGGAAGATCTTGACCAGTTCCTCGGCCGCGCGCACCGGCTCGATCATCTGCTGGGGCTGGGCATAGAGGCTGTGGGTCTCGAAATTGGTGGCGAGTATCCGGCCCTTGCGGTCGACGATGTCGGCCCGCTGGGCAAGAATGTCGGCGCCGGCGACGCTGGTGCGGGGTTCGGCCGGCTCGGTATTGGCCAGAACGCCCATCCGCCCACCGATGACAACGAAAGCGCAGAAAAAGAAGATGCCCAGAACCAAGAGCCGACCTTCTGCCCGGGCGCGGGCGCGGTCGTGCATCTCCTCGTGGCGGCGGCGGATGTTCTCGCGCTCGATGGCGTCGGGGTTCTCGCCCCGGGCGCGGGCCTGAAGGATGCGGGCCAGCGGGCGTAGCGGCGTGCGGGTCATTGCACGTCCTCCATGTTGGAGACATCGACGGGGTTGGTGATCGGCAGGTCCTGCGGCGGATAGGCCACCTGGTCGATCTTGCCGAACTGGAAGGGCTGCAGCGGCAGCAGGCCCAGCCGGTCATAGTTCAGGTCGACCAGATCGCGCAACCGGTCGGGCCGGTTGAGATAGGCCCATTCGGCGCGCAGCATGCGCAGCCGCTGCCGGGTCTGGCCGATATCGCGCTGAAGCTGCTCGGCCCGCGCCTGCGCCTCCTGCGTGGTGTAGTTCTCGTGATAGGCCCAGAAGGCCAGGCCGATCACCGAAAGAGCGGTCAGAACAAAGAGCAGACTGCGCATCACGTTCCCCTTCTGAGTTGCGGCATTCCCAGCGCGGCGCGGTCGGCGGGCACGGCCGGCGCGTCGGTGCGGCGCGCCACGCGCAGCTTGGCGCTGCGGGCGCGCGGATTACGGGCCGTCTCTTCCGCGTCCGGCCCGATCGCCTTGCGGCTGGCAAGCGTGAACTGCGGCGCCCGCGCCGCCTCGGCCGGAGCATGACGGCTGCCGCCGCCGCCGCTGTCGGATTTCATCTGTAGAAAGCGCTTCACGATCCGGTCCTCGATGGAATGGAAGGTGACCACCGCCAGCCGGCCACCCGGGCGCAGAACGCGCTCGGCGGCGTCGAGCCCGGCCACAAGCTCGGCATATTCGTCATTGACCGCGATCCGCAGCGCCTGAAAGCTGCGGGTGGCAGGATGCGCCTGACCGGGCTTCGACCGCGGCAGGCAGCGTTCCACGATCTCGGCCAGGTGCAGGGTGCGGGCAATCGGCTCGGCCTCCCGCGCCCTGACGATGGCCCGCGCGATCCGCCGGCTGGCCCGCTCCTCGCCGTAAAGATAAAGGATGTCGGCCAGCGCCTCCTCCGGGGCGGTGTTGACCAGATCGGCCGCCGTGGCCCCCGCCTGGCTCATCCGCATGTCCAGGGGGCCGTCCTTCATGAAGGAAAACCCGCGCTCGGCCCGGTCGAGCTGCATCGAGGAGACGCCCAGATCGAGTACCACGCCGTCCGCGGCCTCGGCCACCTCGTCCATATGCGAAAAGGTCGTTTGCACCAGTTCGACCCGGCCGCCGTATTCCGAAGCCCAGCCTTCCGCCAGTTCCAGCGCCAGCGGGTCGCGGTCGATGCCGATGACCTTGTCCGCCCCTGCCTCCAGCAGCCCGCGGGTGTAGCCGCCCGCCCCCAGCGTGCCGTCGATCCACAGCCCCGCGACCGGCGCCACCGCGGCCAGAAGCGGGCGCAATAGAACTGGGATATGCGGATCGGTGTCGGCGGCTCGGGCAGCGGCGGCCATGTCTCAGCCACCCTCCTGCGGGAAGACCACCGTGAGGGGGTCGAAACCGGGGCCCTTCTTGGCCAGCCATTCCTCGACTTCCGCACCGTCGGCCTCCGCGTAGGTGTCGGCGTTCCAAATCTCGAAATACTCGCCCAAGGCGATCATCCGCGCCTCGCCCTGCAGCCCGATCTGCTCGCGCAGGGATTGCGGCAACACGATGCGGCCATCCTTGTCGATCTCGGATCGCCACGCCTTGGCAAGGTAGACGAAGCTTGCGAATTTGCGGTCCTGGGATCCGGGCGGCATCCGCTTGATCCCTGCCTCGATCGCGTTCATCGCCTCGATCGTGTAGGCGCGCAGGCACCCCTTGAGATGCGGGCCGTAGTTGATGATGAGGCGGGGCAGCGGGTTGTCGGGATAGTCGGGGTCGCCCTCGGCGAGCACGGCACGAAATTCGGCCGGGATGGACATGCGCCCCTTCCCGTCCACCTTCTGGCTGTATTCTCCGAGAAAGCTCGAAGTCACGCGCCTGCCTCTCTCCGCCCCCCGAAAACCGTTTTTTAGGGCCCGGAAACGAAACGGCGGATCGAGCTGCTGCCAGTGCTCAATCCGCCGCCCTCGTCCCGCCTCTGCGGGTGTCCGACTGCGCGCGCCACCTGGGGGGATGTACTGCTCGCCCGCGCGCCGGATCTCTTTGTTCGATGAAAGCGGGTGCCTGTATGAAACCTGACTTGGGAGTGTGTCTCGGGGTCTTTTCGCTGCCCCTTCTGCCCGTCCTCATCGTGCTTAAGGGATGACATGGGAATTCATGGAAATCAACGATTATTTTCCGGGAATAACCCACCTGATCTTGTTTTGGAGGCCTTCTGGAAACAATATCCTGTGGGAATTGGCGGTAATCGTTCCACTCAGTTGCGGCATTC
This sequence comes from Alphaproteobacteria bacterium, assembly GCA_030428025.1. GTDB lineage: Bacteria > Pseudomonadota > Alphaproteobacteria > Rhodobacterales > Rhodobacteraceae > Roseovarius. Next base: position 196 of record JAUIBJ010000025.1, on the reverse strand, counting down.
AATAACTTAGACACAACATCTAGTCTAAATTTATCCTACCCATGAATTTCCATGTATTCCCGAAAATTTCTGCAAAAAGCATCTTGCCGGCCGTCGTTTTGTTGCTGAACGGCCCAGGGGCGGCCCCGAATCACCTTATCCACAGGTGATTCGCCGAATCAACACCCCCGTTCGCGAAAAAAGAAAAAAGGCCATT
>JAUIBJ010000635.1 GCA_030428025.1 Alphaproteobacteria bacterium | reverse complement strand
GTCAGCGCGTCGTTCTCGACGAAGATCCGCTCGACCCGTGCGTTGAAGGCATTGGCGTCGGGCAGTTTCAGGAAAAGGAAGACAGCCGTCAGGGTCAGGATCAGGACAATGGCGGCAACGCCGATAACCACAACCCTGCTGCCCGAGCGGCGGGCGTCCGCGACACTGCCGTTTTCGTCATACACCGGCCGCCCTCCTTCGCTACTGTTCCTTGACCGACAGGATCTTCAACAGGGTCAGCCCCTGGCCGGCCAGGATCGGCGCCAGTTGCGCCCGTGCCGTGGCCATTGTGCAGGGTCCCGGCACCACGGCAACCTCGTAGAACAGCTCAAGCGGATTGTCGCGCTTGGCCTTGTACTCGACATAGCAGGCCGCCTGGGCGGCGGCGGCGGCGGCCAGGGCGATTCCCACGGCAAGCGTGGTTATGCGAAGAAAGCGTGTCATGCCGCCAACATGCGCCGAACCACCGGGCTATTCAATAACCGCCTGCGCCGGAACCTCTTTTCCCGGCCTGTTATCGGATAACACTTTGCCGTTATTGCCTGTCGGACGGGCGTGGGCGCAGGCTTTCCCCACAAACCGGCGCCGCATCTGCGCGGCCGTCGAACACAGGACTCGCCCGAAAGGATAACTCCATGACCCTCAAAGGTATCATGACCACCACCATGGCCGGCCTGCTCGCTCTGGCCGTGCTCGTCCCGGCGTCCGCGCGCGCCGACAGCAAGGATGTCGCCAAGATCATCGCCGGCACGGCCGCGCTGGTCATCATCGGCGCCGCCATCGCCGACGCGGTGGATGACGATGACGACTACTATGTTTCCCGTCGCGGCTACTACGGCAATCAGTACCGGTGGGGTCACCGGTCGAACCGCCATTTGCGCCACCAGCACCACAACCGGCATTACTACCGCCACGGCCACCGGCACGGTCACCATGGAGAATACCGCAGCCACCGCCGCCGGAACGACTGACACAAGGGCAATCGAGCAGTCGGAAGGGAAGGGCCGGCCGGCTCTTCCCTTTTGCATTTGCCGGCGTTCCGTGCTTTCTGGGCGCATGCAGTGGCCCGACCTCTCCTTTGAAAGCGAAATCCTGGCGCAGGGCGCGGCCCGCATCGCCGGGATCGACGAGGTCGGGCGTGGCCCGCTGGCCGGGCCGGTAACGGCGGCGGCGGTCATTCTGGATCCTGCCAACGTCCCCGAAGGCATCAACGATTCTAAGCAGTTGCCACTTTCCCGGCGGCTTGAGCTTTACGAGATCCTGATCACCTCGGCCGAGGTGTCCGTGGGCCATGCCAGTGTCGAGGAGATCGACCGGCTCAATATCCTGCAAGCCGCGCATCTGGCGATGGAGCGGGCCCTGTCGGGCCTGTCGATCCCGGCGGATTTCGCCCTTATCGACGGCAATCTCATCCCCAAGAGCATCCGCGTTCCGGCGCGCGCCGTGGTGAAGGGCGACTGCCTGTGCGCCTCGATCGCGGCGGCCTCGATTGTGGCGAAAATATGTCGCGACCGGATCATGTGGGATTTGGCGCAACAGTTTCCCGGTTATGGTTGGGAAACGAATGTGGGCTATGGCTCGAAAAGCCACATCGCAGCGCTTCAAAATCTCGGACCGACCCCACACCATAGGCGTTCGTTCAAACCAGTGCACAATATCTTGTATCAAGAGAAAACGTTAACCCCCTGATTCAAAAAAGAAATTGACGGCGAATCGGGTTTGACTCATCTTCAGAGCCAACAGACCAGAGCGCATAAGCGCCGGGGACAGAGGCAGAGAATGACGAAGATGACCAAGGTTGGCGAGCGCCCCGCGCTTCCGCTGAACACGATCCTTGCCGGCGACTGCGTCGAGGTGATGAATGGTCTGCCCGGGGCCAGCATCGACCTGATCTTTGCCGATCCCCCCTACAACCTGCAACTGCGCGGCGACTTGCACCGCCCTGACAACAGCCAGGTCGACGCGGTCGATGACGCCTGGGACCAGTTCGCCAGTTTTGAGGCCTATGACCGCTTCACTCGCGACTGGCTCGCCGCCGCGCGACGGCTGCTCAAACCAAATGGCGCGATCTGGGTAATCGGCTCCTATCACAACATCTTCCGCGTCGGCGCCGCACTGCAGGATTCGGGCTTCTGGATCCTGAACGACGTGATCTGGCGCAAGTCGAACCCGATGCCCAATTTCCGTGGCAAGCGGCTGACCAACGCGCATGAGACGATGATCTGGGCCAGCCGCGAGGAAGGTGCGAAATATACCTTCAACTACGAGGCGCTGAAGGCTCTCAACGAAGGCATCCAGATGCGCTCGGACTGGGTGCTGCCGCTGTGCACGGGCCACGAGCGGCTGAAGAACGAAAACGGCGACAAGGCCCACCCGACACAGAAGCCAGAGGGGCTCTTGCACCGGGTTCTGGTGGGCTCCACCAATCCCGGCGACGTGGTGCTCGACCCGTTCTTCGGCACCGGCACCACGGGCGCCGTGGCCAAGATGCTGGGGCGCGACTATATCGGAATCGAGCGGGAAGAAGCCTATCGCGCGGTGGCCGAAAGGCGCCTCGCCGCCACCCGCCGCTATGACCGCGCCGCGCTGGAAGTCTCGGCCTCGAAGCGCGCCGCGCCCCGCATCCCCTTCGGTCAGCTGATCGAACGCGGGCTTCTGCGGCCCGGCGAGGAGCTTTTTTCGATGAACGATCGCCACAAGGCCAAGGTGCGGGCCGATGGCACCCTTGTTGGCGACGACGTGAAAGGCTCGATCCACCAGGTCGGCGCCGCGCTGGAAGGCGCGCCCAGCTGTAACGGCTGGACCTACTGGTGCATCAAGCGCGAGGGAAAAAAGGTGCCCATCGACGTCTTCCGCCAGCAGATCCGCGCAGAAATGGGCGAGCGGCCAAACTAGAGAC
>JAUIBJ010000634.1 GCA_030428025.1 Alphaproteobacteria bacterium | reverse complement strand
TGGTACGACCCGGTCGATGTCAAATCCCCGAGCGATCCGGCCACTGTGCTGGCCCGCAGGATCGCCGCCGCGATCCGGGACATGATCGGCACGCCGCTGCCCGACGAACATGGCACCGGCGCGCGGCCCATTCAGCCCGGCGATGTCCTTATCCTCGTGCAGCGCCGGTCGGAGGTGTTCCACGACATCATCCGCGAATGCAAGGCACTGGGCCTACCGGTGGCGGGGGCGGATCGGCTCAAGGTCGGCGCCGAACTCGCGGTGAAAGACCTTGCGGCACTTCTGTCTTTCCTGGCCACGCCCGAGGACAGCCTTTCGCTGGCTACCGTACTGCGCTCGCCGCTTTTCGGCTGGTCGGAGGATACGCTTTTTAGTCTCGCCCATGACCGTGGGCAGGATTACCTCTGGGCAGAGTTGCGCGCCCGCGGCGAAAGCTTCCCCGAGACGATGGCGGTTCTGCGCGATCTTCTGGGCCAGGTGGATTACCTGCGCCCCTACGAACTGATCGAGCGGGTGCTCACCCGCCATGACGGGCGGCGCAAATTGCTTGCCCGGCTGGGGCCCGAGGCCGAAGACGGGATCGATGCGCTGCTGTCGCAGGCCATGGCCTACGAGCGTAACGCGGTGGACAGCCTCACCGGCTTTCTTGTCTGGATGGAATCCGACGAACTGGAGATCAAGCGGCAGATGGATAGCGCCGGAAACCGCATCCGGGTGATGACGGTGCACGGCGCAAAGGGGCTGGAAGCTCCGATCGTGATCCTGCCCGACACCGCGCGGCGGCCGGTGCGGCTGCGCGATCAGATGGCGCGGGTTGGCGACTCGCTCATCTGGCGGATGCCGGCGGCCGAGGCGCCGGAGGTGCAGGCTGTGGTCGATGGTGCAGCAAGGGCCACTCAGCAGGCCGAGCGTGATCGGCTGCTGTATGTGGCCCTGACCCGGGCCGAACAATGGCTGATCGTCGCCACATCCGGCGATCCGGGAAAGGAGGGCGAAAGCTGGTATCGACAGGTGCAGGCCGGGCTGGAGCGGCTGGGCGCCAGGCAGTTCGATTTCGACGATGGTCCGGGCCTGCGTTATGAAACAGGAACCTGGAAAGGCTTTGCGGCGCACGCGCCCAACCCTGGGAAAGACCAGACCGTCCAATTGCCGGAATTCTTTCACACCCGCGCGCCATCCCCGATCGTCCCGCTCTCTGCGCTCAGCCCCTCCGATCTTGGCGGGGCCAAGGCCCTGCCGGGGGAGGAGGGCCTTGACGAGGAGGCGGCGAAACGGCGGGGGCGGCAGGTGCACCGGCTGCTGGAGCATCTGGCCGGTACGCCCGAGGCGGCATGGCTGGGGATGGCCGGACAATTGCTCGCCTCTGGCCCGGACGCGGCAGAGGGGCAGGAGTTGGCCCAACTGCTTGACGAGGCCGCACGGGTCCTGACCCAACCGGCGCTCCGCCCGGTCTTTGCACCCGATGCGCTGGTCGAAGTGCCTGTTTCGGCTCCTCTTGTCACGCTTGGCGGGCGCCGCATTCATGGGGTGATCGACCGGCTGCTGATCGAACCCGACCGTATTCTGGCGGTGGATTTCAAGACCAACGCCGTGGTGCCCGAGGGGCCCGAGGATTGCCCCGAAGGCCTTTTGCGGCAGATGGGGGCCTATGCCGAAGCGCTGGCGCTGATCTATCCGGACCGGCGGATCGACACTGCGCTGCTCTGGACAAAGGTGCCGAAGCTGATGACGTTGCCACATGATCTTGTGAGGCAGGTGTTAGTGAACACCCATATACCTTGACGGCCTCCCTCCGGCTTCCTAGGTTGCCGACCAACACTCACCTCTTGTCCGGGAGAACCGACATGGCCACCGTTGCCGTTACCGACGATACGTTCGACACCGAAGTGAAGAATTCCGATATCCCCGTCGTGGTGGATTTCTGGGCCGAATGGTGCGGCCCCTGCAAGCAGATCGGCCCGGCGCTGGAAGAGCTGTCGGAAGAGATGACCGGCAAGGTCAAGATTGCCAAGGTCGATGTGGATTCGAACCCCAACACCGCGTCGCAGCTGGGCATCCGCGGCATCCCCGCGCTGTTCATCTTCAAGAACGGCGAAGTGGTGTCGAACCGCGCCGGTGCGGCGCCCAAGGCCGCCCTGCAAAGCTGGATTGAGGACAGCATCTGACACCAGTTCGGTTCGTTTCGGTTGGGGCCGCCGCCGTGCGGCCCTTTTCATTTTGCCAAAAGCATAGTTCTTCTGTCCGCATGGATCTTCGTAATTCCGATATCGCCGAACTGACCGCCCTGCGCCGCGAGTTGCACCGCTTTCCCGAGGGTTCGGGGGAGGAGGTGGAAACGGCCCGGCGGATCACGGCCGCGCTGAATGGGTTAACACCGGACAGGCTGATCACCGGGCTGGGCGAGCATGGGGTCGCCGCCGTATTCGAGGGCGCCGAGCCGGGCCCGACCGTTCTTTTCCGATGCGAACTGGACGCGCTGCCGATATTCGAGACCGGCACGCCGCCCCATCGGTCGACCGTCGAGGGCAAGGGGCACCTTTGCGGACATGACGGGCATATGGCCATCCTCATCGGGCTTGCTCGGCTATTGTCGCGGCGTCGGCCGGCGCGCGGGCGGGCGGTGCTCCTGTTCCAGCCGGCGGAAGAGACCGGCGCGGGAGCCGAGGCAGTTCTGAGCGATCCCCAATTCGACCCTGTTTCGCCCGATTTTGCCTTTTCTCTGCACAACATGCCGGGCCTGCCGCTGGGCACGGTCGGTCTGCGGGAGGGGCCTGTCAACTGCGCCTCGCGCGGGCTGTACCTGAGCCTGCGGGGTAAGGAAGCGCATGCCTCCAATCCGGAAAGCGGCACGTCCCCAATGACTGCCCTGAGCACGCTGATGCCCGGGCTCACCGGGCTCA
>JAUIBJ010000024.1 GCA_030428025.1 Alphaproteobacteria bacterium | reverse complement strand
CGAAAGGACTGCCCGCCATGGCCCGTGTCACCGAGATTACCGTCACCTCGCTGCGGCTGCCGCTGCGGCAGCCCTATGTCTGGTCGCAGGGGGTCGAGGAGGCCTTCACCGTCAACCTGATCGCGCTCGGCTGCGAGGATGGCACCACCGGCTATGGCGAAACCCCCGCCGCCCCCGATGCCGGGGCGCAGAAACGGGTGCTGGAAAAGCTGGGTGCCGAGATGACGGGCCGCTCGGTCTTCGACGCCGCGGCGGCGCTGCAGGCCGCCTATCGCAAGCATTTCCTCGTCTTCGGCGGCAACATGCCCCGCTATTTCAACCAGTTGCGCAACGGGCTGGAGATGGCGGCGCTGGACGCGCAGGGCAAGATCCTGGGCCGCCCGGTCTGGGATCTGCTGGGCGGCGCGGTGCGCGAGGAGGTGGGCTATTTCCATTTCCTGCAGGGCCAGACGCCCGAGGCGCTGGCCGAGGATGCCGCAAGCGCCGTGGCCGAGGGCCATCCCGTGCTTTATCTGAAGGTCGGTGTCGGAGCCGACTACGACATGGCGGCGGTGGCCGCCGTCCGCGCGGCGGCACCGGAGGCGCGGCTCCGGCTCGACGCCAACGAGGCGTGGGATCAGGCCATGGCGCTGCGGATGATCGCCCGGCTGGCGCCTTACGACATCGAATATATCGAACAGCCCACACCCAGCACCTCGCAGGCCGCATTGGCCCATGTGGCGGCGCGCTCGCCCATCGCCATCGGCGCCGATCAGAGCGTCTTCACCCTGCAGGAGGTGCACACCGCCCTGACCGTGCACCGCGCCGACATGATCGCCGTGGGCCCGCGAGAGATCGGCGGGCTGCGCCCGCTGATGAAGGCCGCGGCGGCGGCCGAGGCGGCGGGCGTGCCGCTCTGCATCCATTCCTCGATGACCACCGGCCTGACCACCTGCGCCGAGCATCACGCGGCACGCGCCATCGCCGGGCTCGACGACGGCAATCAGATCATGTGGCAGCTTCTTGCGCGCGATATCGTGGCCTCCCCGGATCTGGCGCCCAAGGCCGGCCGGCTGGCCCTGCCCGCGGCACCCGGGCTTGGGGCGGAACTGGATCGGGACGCCGTGGCGGAGGCGGCCAAGCGGCACCGGGCCTTTACCGGCTGACGGACCGCGCGGTTCCGGGGACGTTCGGGAATTCTTAACGGCGGCGGGAGATGATCGGACGCGAGCGAGGATCGCAGGCCGGTTCAATGGAAAAGTACTGCCCACCCCCCGTCAGGCCCACACCGCCGCCAAAGCGGCGCTGTCACCGCTGCAACGGCGCGGGGCGCGAGCCTTGCCCGATCTGCCGCGGTGCGGGGCAGATCGCCTTGGGCAAAGATGTGCATTCGAGGCGGATTTACGGCGCCTGCACCGGCTGTTTCGGCAACCGGGTCAAACGCTGCGCGGTCTGCGCCGGCGAGGGCTTCATCGTCTGAGGCGCACGGCAATTCGGCCTCAGCGCCCCGCGCGAATAGCGCCGTAGCCGCCATTCGCAAGAGGTTCGGCCCGCACCGATGGCACAGGCCGAAAGGTCAACTTACCCCACCTTCGCCTCGGCCCGCGCCTCGCGCAGGGCCGACAACTCCTCGGCCACGAGAAAGGCCAGTTCCAGCGATTGCGAGGCGTTGAGCCGCGGGTCGCAGGCGGTATGGTAGCGGTCCGAGAGGTTTTCCTCGCTCACCGCGCGCATGCCGCCGGTGCATTCGGTCACGTCCTGACCGGTCATCTCGAAATGCACCCCGCCGGGGATCGTGCCCTCGGCGCGGTGGACGGCAAAGAACTCCTGCACCTCGCGCAGGACCGAGTCGAAGGGACGGGTCTTGTAGCCCGAGCCCGACTTGATGGTGTTGCCATGCATCGGGTCGCAGACCCAGACCACGTTGGCCCCTTCCTCGCGCACCGTCCGGATCAGGCGCGGCAGATGCTCGCCCACCTTGCCCGCGCCAAACCGCGCGATCAGGGTCAGCCGCCCGGCCTCGTTCTCGGGGTTGAGCCGGGCCAGCAGGCGCTTGAGGTCATCCGCTTCCATCGTCGGCCCGCATTTCAGCCCGATCGGGTTCAGCACACCCCGGCAGAACTCTACATGCGCGCCATCGGGCTGGCGCGTGCGGTCGCCGATCCAGAGCATGTGCCCGGAGCCGGCGAGCCATTTGCCGGAGGTGGAATCGAGCCGCGTCAGCGCCTCCTCGTATTCCAGCAGCAGGCCCTCGTGCGAGGTGTAGAAATCCACCGTCTGCAGGGTCGGCGACTGGTCGCTGTCGATGCCCGCGGCCTTCATGAAATCGAGCGTATCAGTGATCCGGTTGGCCAGATCTCGATAGCGCTCGGCCTTTTCGCTTTCGGTGAAGCCCAGCGTCCACTGATGCACCTGATGTACATCGGCGTAGCCGCCGGTGGAGAAGGCGCGCAGCAGGTTCAGCGTGGCCGCCGCCTGGGTATAGGCCTGCAGCATCTTCGCCGGATCGGGGATGCGCGCCTCGGGCGTGAATGCCAGTTCGTTAATGATATCGCCCCGGTAGCTGGGCAGTTCCACGCCCTCGACCGTCTCGGTCGGCGCCGAGCGCGGCTTGGCGAACTGGCCGGCCATGCGGCCCACCTTGATCACCGGCACCTTGGCGCCATAGGTCAGCACCATCGCCATCTGCAGCATCACCTTGAACGTGTCGCGGATCGCGTCGGCCGAGAACTGCTCGAACGCCTCGGCGCAGTCGCCGCCCTGCAGAAGAAACGCCTCGCCCCGCGCGGCCGCCCCCAACTGGCGTTTGAGCCGCCGCGCCTCGCCCGCGAAAACCAGCGGAGGAAATTGCGAAAGCCGCGCCTCGACCGCCTTCAGCGCCTCGGCATCGGTATAATCGGGCATCTGCACCCGGGGCTTCTTGCGCCAGTCGGATTTGTGCCACTCGGTCATCGCTCGTCTCCGCAGTCAGAAATTCGAGGTTCGTCTATACTAGAGCCTTCCCCCGGTGACCAGACGCGATATGGCCGACCGGTGTCGTTTTTGGCGCTTGCCGCTCTTGTCAAATGCAACAGTTTCATGAAAAGACCGAAGGTTATGATGCCACGCTGCGGAGATTCGAAAGCATGCCGGCGGAAACGGGCAAAATCGAGGTCAAGTTGAAGGGCGCGCCAAAGCGGTTCGTCTTCGTGCTGCTCGACAATTTCACCCTGCTCAGCTTTGCCGCCGCGCTCGACTGCTTGCGTATCGCCAATCGCATGGCCGACGAGACGCTTTATACTTGGAAGACCACCGGCGACACCGATGACACCGTGACCTGCTCGGCGGGCACCCGGTTTCATGTGGACATGCCGCTGAGCGAACTCAATCGCGACGACACGCTGCTGATCTGTGGCGGCACCGAGATCCAGCGCACCGCCACCAAGAAGCTGCTCAACTGGCTGCGGCGCGAGGCCCGCCGCGGCCTGCGCGTGGGCGGGCTCTGTACCGCGTCCTTCGTGATGGCCAAGGCCGGGCTTCTGGATGGCAAGAAGGCCACGATCCACTGGGAGAACCACGACAGTTTCACCGAGGAATTCGACGATGTGGAACTGACCAAGTCTGTCTTCGTGGTCGATGGCAACCGGCTGTCGACCGCCGGCGGCACCTCGTCGATCGACCTGATGCTGAAGCTGATCGCCGACGAGCATGGCGAGAAGCTGGCCAATGCCGTGGCCGACCAGATGATCTATGCCTCGATCCGCACCGATCAGGACACGCAGCGCCTGTCGGTGCCCACGCGGATCGGCGTGCGCCACCCCAAGCTTTCCCAGGTCATCCAGATGATGGAGGCCAATATCGAAGAGCCGATCAGCCCCGCCATCCTGGCCAAGGAAGTGGGAATGTCCACCCGACAGCTGGAACGGCTTTTCCGACGCTATCTGAGCCGCAGCCCGAAACGCTACTACATGGAACTGAGGCTGCAGAAGGCGCGCAACCTTCTGATGCAGACAGACATGACGGTGATCAACGTTGCGCTGGCCTGCGGCTTTGCCAGCCCGTCTCATTTTTCCAAGTGTTACCGCTCGCACTACAACACCACCCCCTATCGCGAGCGCGGCTCGCAGGCGGCGCGGCTGTCGGTCTGAGGGGAGGACTGCCGCCGCTCTTGCGGCCCCTTCAGAACTTGCTGAGCAACTCCTCGATATCGGTGTTGAAGCGGAACGCGATGGCGACGCATTCCCCGTCGCGCTCATGAAAGATCACCGTGGCGAAGATATAGGCCGTGCCCGCCCAATAGGCGTAAAGCTCGCGTTTCCAGCCGTTCCCCATATCTTCCGAGCGCAGTACGTCCACATGGCGGAAATCGTAGGGGAAGATCGCGCGCACACGGTTTTCGAGCCCCTGCAGCTCCTGTTCGGTCATCTCGTCGGAGGCGCCGAAGGCGCGCATGACATCGGCGATGCGCCGCGAGAACATGAACCGATCGAGCACGTCGCGCATCTCGGCATAGTCGCGGAAAATCGAGTTCTGGTGCTGGGCCGCCGCCGGAGAGGCAAGCGCCACTGCAACCGCAAGCGCGGAGAGGAAAGACCGCATCGGAAAGCTCCTGTAGTGGACCGGACTGGCTCAGGATGCCACGCAATCGCGTCCCCGGCCAGCCTCAGGGCGTGACTCGGTAAAGCGCTCCCTGCCCCACAGAGAGGAACCACAAAGCGCCATCGGGCCCTTCGCGGATGTCGCGCACGCGCAGGGTCTCTGACCCGCTGATGCGCTCGACCTCTTTTATCGGCGAGCCGGCAAGCCGAGAGATCATGTCGAACTTCAGCGATCCAACGAAGAAATGCCCCCGCCATTCGGGCCAGAGCTTGCCGGAATAGATCGTCATCCCCGAGGGCGCGATCGAGGGATCCCAGTAGAAGGCGGGTTGTTCCATGCCCTGCTTGTGGGTGCCCTCGCCGATCCTGGCGCCGGAGTAATGCGTGCCGTAGGAGATGACTGGCCAGCCGTAATTGGCCCCCTTGCGGATACGGTTGATCTCGTCGCCGCCGCGCGCGCCGTGTTCCACCACCCAGAGCTGGCCGCCGAGATCGAGCGCGGCGCCCTGCGGGTTGCGGTGCCCGTAGGACCAGATTTCGGGCCGGGCGCCGGTGGTCTTGGTGAAGGGGTTGCCGGGCGGCACCGAACCGTCCTTGGCGATGCGCAGGATCGAGCCATTCTCGCGCCCCAGATCCTGCGCCGAGGGGCGGTCGCCGCGCTCGCCCACGGTGACGAACAGCAGACCGTCCGGCGCCTCGACCAGCCGCGAGCCGAAATGCCGCCCGCCGGAGGAGCCGGGCACCATCTCGAAAATCGTCTGCCAGTCTTCCAGCGACCGGGCATCGGAGGACAGCCGGGCGCGGGCGACGGCGGTGCCGGCGCCGCCCTGCTGCGGCTTGGCGAAACTGAAAAACAGCCTGCGGCTTTCGGCGAAATCGCGCGGCACCAGCACGTCGAGCAGCCCGCCCTGCCCCTGCGCCCAGACCTCGCCTACCCCGGAAACGGAGCTGCGTTCGCCATCGGCAAGCCGCGACAGCCGCCCGTCCCGCTCGGTCAGCAGGACCGAGCCGTCGGGCAGGAAGCCGATCGCCCAGGGGGCGTCCAGCCCCTCGGCCATGAGCGTGACATTCAGCGTGCCGGCCCGGCTGTCCAGCCCCGCCGCCGCCCGGGCGCAGAACGCGCTTCCGCCCAGCCCCGCAAGAAAGCTCCGCCGCTTCATCCTTCGCCTCCTGTTTTCCGGTCCCGTCGGGCAAAAGGATGGCGCGCCGGGGCCGCAGGTCAATTCACGATTCACGTGACGCGCCCCCGGAATCGCCTTGCTTTTCCCACTCAGTCCAATAGGTTTTTCGAAGACCAACGAACAAAATCAGGGAGAAACGCCAATGAAAAAACTTCTTGCGACCACCACGGCGCTGGCGCTGAGCGCGGGGGCCGCGCTGGCCGATGACCATGAGGTCAAGATCGGCATCATTCTGGGCTTCACCGGCCCGATCGAATCGCTCACCCCGCATATGGCGGCCGGTGCCGAAATGGCGATGTCGGAAGTCAGCGAAAGCGGCAAGCTGCTGGGCGGCAAGACGGTGACGCCGGTAAGGGCGGACTCGACCTGCATCGACGCCGGCGCCGCGAGTGCCGCGGCCGAACGTCTGGTCACCGCCGAAGGCGTCAAGGGCATCATGGGTGCGGACTGTTCCGGCGTGACCGGCGCGATCCTGTCGAACGTGGCGGTGCCCAATGGCGTCGTGATGATCTCGCCCTCGGCCACCTCGCCGGGCCTGTCGACGGCCGAGGTTAACGGCCTGTTCTTCCGCACTGCGCCGTCGGATGCGCGCCAGGGCGTTGTGATGACCGAGATCCTTATGGATCGCGGCATCGAGGAAGTCGCCGTGACCTACACCAACAACGATTATGGCAAGGGCCTGGCTGACAGCTTCGCCGCCGCCTTCGAAGAGGCTGGCGGAACGGTGACGATCAACGCCGCCCACGAGGACGGCAAGGCCGACTATTCGGCCGAGGTGGGCGCGCTGGCGGCTGCGGGCGGCGACCGGCTGGTCGTGGCAGGTTACGTCGACCAGGGCGGCAGCGGCATCGTGCGCGCGGCGCTCGATTCCGGCGCCTTCGACAGCTTCCACTTCCCCGACGGCATGATCGGCACCAAGCTGGAAGAGAATTTCGGCTCCGAGATCGATGGCTCCACCGGCCAGCACCCGGGCACCGACAGCCCCGGCGTGGCCAAGTTCCAGGAAATGGTCGGCGACAGCTTCGAGGCGACCTCGCCCTTTGCGCCGGAAAGCTATGACGCCGCCGCGCTGATCATGCTGGCCATGCAGGCCGCGGAATCGACCGACTCTGCCGATTACAAGACGCATGTGATGGACGTGGCGAACGCCCCGGGAGAGAAGATCTATCCCGGCGAGCTGGGCAAGGCGCTCGACATCATTGCCGGGGGCGGCGATGTCGACTACGTCGGCGCCACCGCGGTCGAACTGATCGGGCCGGGCGAATCCGCCGGCAACTACCGTGAGATCGAGTTCGAGGACGGCAAGATCACCACGGTGAAATACCGCTGATCTGGCCTGACGGCAACTGGCCGGCCCCGGGAAAGCTCCGGGACCGGCCCAATCAAAATTGGGCCTAACGCGCCCCGGGGGATAGCGAATGATCGTCGTCGAGGACGTTCACAAGCATTTCGGCGGCTTCCACGCCGTCGATGGCGCGAGCATGCAGATCCGCGAGGGGTCGATCACCGGGTTGATCGGACCCAACGGTGCTGGAAAAACCACCCTTTTCAACGTGATCGCGGGGGTTCTTAAACCCACGTCGGGGCGTGTCACCATGGATGGGGAGGATATCACCGGCCTGCCGCCTCACACGCTTTTCCACAAGGGGCTGCTGCGGACCTTCCAGATCGCGCATGAATTCGCCTCGATGACCTGCCGGGAAAACCTGATGATGGTGCCCGGCACCCAGTCGGGCGAGCAGCTGTGGAACACCTGGTTCGGCCGCCGGCGTATCGCCGAGGAGGAGCGCGCGCTGCGCGCCAAGGCCGACGAGGTTTTGGAATTCCTCACCATCGAACATCTGGCCGATCACAAGGCCGGACAGGTGTCGGGCGGCCAGAAGAAGCTTCTGGAACTTGGCCGGACGATGATGGTCGATGCCAAGATCGTCTTTCTCGACGAGGTCGGCGCGGGGGTGAACCGCACCCTGCTCAACACCATCGCCGACGCCATCGTCCAGCTCAACAACGAGCGCAACTACACTTTCGTGGTGATCGAGCACGACATGGATTTCATCGGCCGCATCTGCGACCCGGTGATCTGCATGGCCGAGGGAAAGGTGCTGGCCGAGGGCACCCTGGATGAAATCAAGGCCAACGATCAGGTGATCGAGGCCTATCTCGGCACGGGACTGAAAAACAAGGACATGGTGGGGACAGAGGCATGAAACAGATTGTCAAGGCGCTGGCGCTTTCGGCAGGGCTGGCAGCGGCCGCGGCGGTGGGGACCGCGCAGGCCGGGCCGAAAAACGACTGCGAGACGCTGAACGAGCGGATCGAGTTCTGCGGGATGGCCGCGGGCTGGTCGCGGCTGGAACGGGCGGTGAGCGAGGGAATCGCCGTCTATACCCGCCCCGATCACAGCGTCGGCAAGCTGATTGTCGAGCTGACCGGCACGACCGCGCTGCGCGACCGGGACGTGCAGGCGGCGATCCTCGACAAGGTGTCGGGTCAGATCGAGAAGCTGGGCGGCAGTTTCGACGTGATCGCGCTCAAGGGCGGGATGATGAACCGCCCCGCGGGCACGATCCTCTACCGCTACGAGGCCGCGGGCACCGAGGTGCTGACGCTGCATTCCTACATGGTGCGCAAGGGCATGGTGATGCAGTTCATCACCGCCGCGCCGGGGGTGACCGACAACGACGTCGCCCGCGCGACCCACCGCACCTTCCTCTCGGGCTTTACCTTTTCCGATCCCGGGGTGGCACTTTGACGGGGCGAAATGCCTATCAGGACGACCGCGGCAACAAGGACCGCTCGATCACCAATCCAGACGGGGCGGGCGAAACGCCGCTGCGCGACGGGGGGCCGGCGGTGGCGGCCCCCGGCGGCGGCCCCTTCCTGATCGGCGAGGCCATGACCGGCGGCTATGGCCGGTCTGGCCCCGACATCCTGCATGACTGCACCATCGCCGTGGACCGGGGCGAGATCGCCGTGATCGTGGGACCAAACGGTGCCGGCAAGTCGACGGCGATGAAGGCTGTCTTCGGCATGCTCGACCTGCGGCAAGGGCATGTGCGGCTCGACGGCGAGGATATCTCGGCCCTGACCCCGCAGGCGCGGGTGGCCAAGGGGATGGGGTTCGTGCCGCAGAACCACAACATCTTCACCTCGATGACGGTGGAGGAAAACCTCGAAATGGGCGCCTTCATCCGCGAGGACGACATTTCCGGCACGATGGAGCAGGTCTATGACCTGTTCCCGATCCTGCGCGAGAAACGCAAACAGGCGGCCGGAGAACTCAGCGGCGGGCAGCGCCAGCAGGTGGCGGTGGGCCGGGCGCTGATGACCGAGCCCAAGGTGCTGATGCTCGACGAGCCCACGGCGGGCGTAAGCCCGATCGTGATGGACGAGCTTTTCGACCGGATCATCGAAGTGAGCCGCACCGGCATTCCGATCCTGATGGTCGAGCAGAACGCGCGCCAGGCGCTGGAGATCGCCGACAAGGGATATGTGCTGGTGCAGGGGCGCAACGCCTATTCCGGAACCGGCAAGGAATTGCTGGCCGATCCGGAAGTGCGCAAGAGTTTCCTGGGGGGATGACGATGCGGAAATGGATTGCAGCAGGGCTGGCCCTGTCCGCGCTGGCAGCCTGCGGGGGCGAGGCCCCCGAAACAGCGGCGCGCTCCGGGCTGGCGCATGAGCAGATGGTCGCGGCGCTTCAGGGGCGGTTTATCTGGGACTGCACGCTGACCGGCGAGGACGAACCCGCGCCCTGGCGCTTCGTGTTGCAACGGCAGGGTACCGGCGGCGCGTCGGACGTGGTGGTTCTCGATGCCGGCGAGGCGCAGCAGAGGCGCGTCGATCTGGTGCAGAACAACAACGCCGCCCGCATCTATGTCATGCGTGACGGCAGCCGCGTTCTGGTCGCCTCCGACGGGGAGGTGCGCGCCGAGGGCGAAGGTGGCTCGAAGGGCCGCTACTACTCCGAAGGCCGCTGCCGCAAAGGGAGCCAGCCGGCATGAGAATGATCCGCTTCCGGCCCGTCGCCTGCGGCAGGCCCCTGTCACAAACGCGATATTTTATCCACAGAAATGGGGATGAATCTGTGGATAAGTTGACACGATGCGATCTGCATCGGTCGACGCCCCCCGTGCGGGCCCTGCCCCGCCGGAGGGTCGGCTGATGGATCTTCTGAACGCCTTCGTGGCGCTGTCGAACTTCGTTCTTGTCCCCGCCATCGCCTATGGCAGCCAGCTGGCGCTCGGGGCGCTCGGTGTGACGATGATCTACGGCATCCTGCGTTTTTCCAACTTCGCCCATGGCGACACCATGGCCTTCGGCACCATGGCGACGATCCTTATCACCTGGTGGTTTCAGGGGATGGGGCTGCATCTGGGGGTGCTTCCCACCGCGCTTCTCGCCCTGCCCTTCGGCATCGCGGCCTGCATGGTGCTCCTGCTCTTCACTGATCGGGCGGTCTATCGCTTCTACCGGGCGCAGAAGGCGAAACCCGTCATTCTGGTG
Organism: Alphaproteobacteria bacterium; assembly: GCA_030428025.1. Classification (GTDB taxonomy): domain Bacteria; phylum Pseudomonadota; class Alphaproteobacteria; order Rhodobacterales; family Rhodobacteraceae; genus Roseovarius. Next base: position 4,598 of record JAUIBJ010000024.1, on the reverse strand, counting down.
ATCGTGTCCATCGGGGTGATGTTCGTGCTTAACGGCCTAGTCCGCTTCATCATCGGGCCGGGCGACCAGCGCTTCGCCGACGGCGCACGCTTCATCATCTCGGCGCGCGATTTCAAGGAGGCGACGGGCCTCGACGAGGGGCTCGCGATCAAATCGACGCAGGGGATCACCGTGATCACAGCGGTGATCGTCGTGGCTGCGCTTTTCTGGTTCCTGAACCGCACCCGCACCGGCAAGAGCATGCGCGCCTATTCCGACAACGAGGATCTGGCCCTGCTTTCGGGCATCAATCCCGACCGCGTGGTGATGGTGACCTGGCTGATCGTGGCCGGGCTCGCCACCATCGCGGGCGTGCTTTACGGGCTCGACAAGAGCTTCAAGCCCTTCACCTATTTCCAGCTTCTGCTGCCCATCTTCGCCAGCGCCATCGTCGGCGGGCTGGGCAGCCCGCTGGGCGCCATTGCCGGCGGCTTCGTGATCGCCTTCTCGGAGGTGTTCATCACCTATGCCTGGAAGAAGGTGCTGGGCTATCTGCTGCCCGAAAACCTCGAACCTTCGGGCCTCGTGCAGCTTCTGTCGACGGATTACAAATTCGCGGTCAGCTTCGTGATCCTGCTGATCGTGCTGCTGTTCCGGCCCACGGGTCTTTTCAGGGGGAAAGCGGTATGAGCGGAAGCGTCAGGAATTTCGGGCTTTTCGCGCTGGTCGCCTTCCTGATCCTGCTGACCGGGGTCATGCAGAGCTGGTCGACGGCACTTCTGATTGTCAACATGGGGCTCATCTCGGCGATCATGTCGCTGGGAGTGAACCTGCAATGGGGCTTTGCGGGGCTGTTCAACGTGGGCGTCATGGGCTTCGTGGCCCTGGGCGGGCTGGCCACCGTGCTGGTCTCGATGCCCCCCACGACCGAGGCCTGGGCGGCCGGCGGCGTGCGGGTGCTGGCGGGGCTCCTGACCGGCGCGGCGGTGATCGTGGCGGCGGCGCTGGCCTATAGGCACATGCCGAAATCGCCGGCCCGGGCGGCCGCCATTCTGGTCATTCTCGTGGGAGGCTTCTTCCTTTACCGCGCGGTCTTCGATCCCGGCGTCGAGGAGGTGGAGGCGGTAAGCCCCGCCTCCACCGGCTATCTGGGCGGGCTCAACCTGCCGGTGGTGCTGGCCTGGCCGGTGGGCGGGCTGCTGGCCGCGGGCGCCGCCTGGATCATCGGTAAGACCGCTCTGGGCCTGCGCTCGGACTATCTGGCCATCGCCACGCTGGGCATCGCCGAAATCATCCTCGCCGTGCTGAAGAACGAGGACTGGCTGGCGCGCGGGGTGAAGAACGTGGTGGGTCTTCCCCGCCCGGTTCCTTACGAGATCGATCTGCAGAACGATCCGGGCTTCGTCGAGACGGCGGCGGGAATGGGGCTCGACCCGGTGACGGCCTCCTCGCTCTATGTCAAGCTGGGCTATTCGGTTCTGTTCACCGTGGTACTGGCGCTGATCCTGCTGCTGGCACAGCTGGCGCTGAAAAGCCCCTGGGGCCGGATGATGCGCGCCATCCGCGACAACGAGGTCGCGGCCGAGGCCATGGGCAAGGATGTCACCCGCCGGCATCTTCAGATCTTCATTCTGGGCTCGGCGGTCTGCGGCATCGCGGGCGCGATGATGACCACGCTCGACGGCCAGCTGATCCCCACCTCTTACCAGCCGTTGCGTTTTACCTTCCTGATCTGGGTTATGGTGATCGTGGGCGGTTCGGGCAACAATTTCGGCGCCGTGCTCGGAGGGTTCCTGATCTGGTTCCTGTGGGTGCAGGTCGAGCCGATCGGGCTGTGGCTGATGCAGGTGATCACCGCGCCGCTGGCAGAGGGTAGTGCGCTCAAGGCGCATCTGATCGAAAGCGCGGCGCATATGCGGCTCCTCACCATGGGGTTGGTGCTGATTCTCGTCCTGCGGTTCAGCCCGAGGGGGTTGATTCCCGAAAGATGACCCGCGCGCCGGGCCGTCCTTGGGCCGGAAACGCCCGATTGTTTCAGTTTTCGGGCCAATCCGGGACCCGCGTCCCATTACTCTGGCGGGGGGGACAATCCTGGCGGAATTGAGGCGAATCGTCGGAGAACGCCACATTTCCGCCGTATTCCGCCCGCAGCTTCCCCCCATCCCACGGGCAAGACCGCCTGACAGACATCGCCTGAACTCCTGACCGCGAAAGGCCGGACGCATGATCAAGCTTCTCAGAACCTTCACCGCCGACGAGCGGGGCGTGGTCAGCACCGACTGGGTGATGCTGACGGCCGGGGCAGTCATGCTGGGCATGTCCGCCGTGACCGCCGTACAGGCCAGCATGTCTGGCGCGGGCGACCATGTCAGCGGCAGCGTCACCGTGGAAAACGGCGACTGACGCCATAATCCTGCCGGAAATCCGCGTTAGGCCTGCACCCCGATCAAGACGCGGGGTGTCGCGATGAACGAACGAGTCAGACAGTTCCTGAAGGACGAGGACGGCGCTGTGACCGTCGACTGGGTCGTCATGACGGCCGCCGTGGTGGGGCTTGGCACGGCGGCGGTGAATACGGTGGAAGAAGGCGTGACCGCGCTGGCCAGCGGGATTGCCGCCGAGATCAGCGCCAAGACCGTCGACAACGGCGACAGTGACGGTACGCGCAAGCAATAGGGCCACGGCCCGAATTGCTTTTGACTGTTTCGAAACTTTGTTTCTATACTTTCCCGGCTCGATACCGACCCGGGATACCCGCATGAAACAGTCCAAGCTCAGCCTGAAATGGCTCGAGGTCTTTCTTCTCACCGCCCGCAGCGGCGCGGTGCAGGAGGCCGCGCGCGAGGCGGGCCTGTCGGTCTCCACCGTGTCGCATCACCTGCGCAGCCTCGAGGATACGCTGGGCATGAGCCTGTTCGACCATGCCCGCCGCCCCCTGCGGCTGACCCCCACCGGCGCCGTCTTTCACCGCTATGTGGAAGAGGCGCTGTGGCTTCTGCGTAAGGCCGAGACCGAGCTGCGCTCGGGCGCGCTGTCGGAAACGCGCGAGCTGTCGCTGGGGCTGATCGAGGATTTCGACAGCGAGATCGGGCCGGAACTGGCACGCAGTCTCGCTGCCGGCATGCCGCGCTGCCGCTTCCGGCACCTGACCCGGCCCAGCCACGAGATCCTGACCCTGCTGCGGCATCAGGAGATCGACATCGGCATCGCCGCCCGGCCCCAGTTCGATCCCGAGGACCTGATCGAGCGACCGCTCATGCGCGAACCCTTCGCGCTTGCCGTGCCCGAGGGCGACACCACCCCGCCCGAGGATTACCTTGCCGGGCGTTCGCCCCGTCCCCTTCTGCGCTATTCCTCGAACCAGTTCATGGCCGGGCAGATCGAACAGCAGTTGCGGCGACTGCATGTCACGGTGGACGGGCGTTTCGAATTCGAGAGCAACCAGACCCTGATGAGCATGGTGGCAGAGGGCGACGGCTGGGCGATCACGACGCCGCTCAACTATATTCGCGCCCGGCCCCTGCACCGCCAGATCGCGCTGGTGCCCTTCCCGGCCAAGGGGTTCGCGCGCTATCTGTCGGTCTACACCACCGAGACTGCGGCCGACCCGGTGGTGAATTCGGTCGTGGGCACGTTGCGGCGGCTGATCGCCGAGCGGGCGATCCAGCCGGCGGTGGAGCGGATGCCCTGGCTCGAGGGCCAGTTCCGCCTGCTGCCCGAGGCGCCCGCGGCGGAGAGCGAATAGCCGCGTGCCGGGCGGTCAGTGGAGGATGCGGAACCGGCGGCGGATCGCCTCGTCCTGCTCGGGCGTCAGATAGGCCGGCGGATCTTCGGCGAGGATCTCGCGGGCGCGGGCGCGGGCCCTGTCCCAAGCCTGCTGCGCGCCGCCCTCCTGCCAGACGCGGGGCGTGTCGCGACAGGCCAGGCGCGGATAGACATAGTCGCGCTCCATCGCCTGGAAGGTGTGATCGCCGCCAAGGAAGTGCCCCTCACCCAGCACGGCGGCACGGATCGCTTCATAGCCGAGGTTTTCCTCGCTCACCTCGATGCCGCGCAGGGCACGGTAGGTCATGGCGTGCATCTCGTCGTCGAGGATGAATGCCTCGAAGCTCGCGCCCAGAAGCGAGGCGGTCATGCCCGAGCTTTCATAGATCAGGTTGCCGCCGGCCAGCGCGGCGGCGAGAGAGGTGAGGCCCTTCTCAACCCCGTATTGCGCGTCGATCGCTTTGGCGTCGGTCATGCTGGCCGCCACACCTGAGACCAGTCCCAGCCAGTTCGACAGCTGTGCCGACGCGGCGTTCAGCACCGCGATCTCGCCGCCGCCGCCGGCAAAGGCGCCGGTGCGCAGGTCGATCACCAACGGCCAGTTGGAAAACACCATCGGGTGGCCGGGCTTGATGCAATGCACCATCACGAGGCTTGCCAGCGTCTCGGCCAGCGACTGCGCCAGAAACCCCGCGAGCGTGGCAGGCGCCGTGGCACCGGCCTGTGCGGCGGTGATGCAGGAGACCGGGATATTGTGCGCGAGGCATTCGAAGGTGACGTCGACCGCATCCTCGCCGAACCGCATGGGCGAGATCACCGGGCTGATATGCGCCTTGACGAAGGGCCGCGCGGCG
>JAUIBJ010000633.1 GCA_030428025.1 Alphaproteobacteria bacterium | reverse complement strand
AAGCCGAAGGACGGCTTCTCGAAGCCCTACTGCTATCACATCGACCAGTTCGAAAGCCTGCGGCCGGTGTCGCTTCAGGTGATCCGCTACGCCCGCAAGATGGGCCTCGACATGATCCAGGGCGACCACGAGGACGCACCCGGCCAGCTCGAACTGAACTGGATGTTCGACGACGTGCTGCGCAACGCCGACCGTCTGACCACCTATCGCCAGATCTGCGCCCAGGTGGCGCGCGAACACGGAATCTTCGCCTGCTTCATGACCAAGCCCTTCATGGGTGTCTCGGCCTCGGGCTGCCACCACAATATGAGCCTTTGGCACGGCGGCGAGGACGAGTTCGTCAAATGCGGCAACGACCCCGACAACCTGCCGGGGATGGCCGACAACTACATGTATGTCAAAGGTGGCGATAACACCTTCATGCCCGACACCGACGACCCGCAGATGCCGGGCAAGGAGGGGCTCAAGGCGATCGGTGGCGTTGTGCATCATCTTCAGGCGCTCACGGCGATCGGCTGCTCCACCGTCAACTCCTACCGCCGGCTTTGGGATACGGGTTTCTGGGCGCCGGTCTTCTCCGACTGGGGCTTCCAGAACCGCACCACCGGTCTGCGCGTCTCGGCGCCCGGCCGGTTCGAGTACCGTTCGGTCGACTCGATGGTGAACCCCTACCTGATGGGTTCCACCCTGCTGGCGGCGATGGATGACGGGCTGGAAAACAGCCTCGATCCGGGCGAGCCGGAAGAGCGCAACATCTACGCGGCCATGGCCGAGGGCAAGGAAGTCAAGAAGCTGCCGATGAGCCTGGGCGAAGCGCTCGACAAGCTGGCCGCAAACGAGGTCGTCCAGCGCGGTCTGCCGGGCGAGATGTACCGCCTCTACGACGAGTACAAGCGCGACGAGTTCGCCCGTTTCATGTCCACCGTGACCGAGTGGGACAATCAAATGTACATGGAATGTCTGCCCTGAGGCATTCCATCCTCAAGGCGGCAGGTACCCTCTTGCCTGCCGCCTTTCTTGAACGACAACGCAAAACCCAGACAAGCAAAGGAGGCGCATTCAGATGTGCGGAATTGCTGGATTGATCCACAAGGGCAAGAGCGCGAATGTCGGGTCCGAGATGACCGCGATGTTGCAGGCCCTGAAACACCGCGGGCCGGACAGTACCGGTTATGCGGTCTATGGCGAACCCAAGGAAGGCGAATACATCATGCGCCTCAAGGTCGCCGAAGCCGAGGACCGGGCGCGCGGCCACAGCGTGCACAAGCTGATCTCGGACCGCATTGCGGCGGTTGACGAGATTCTCGGCGAGCACGACGTCAACGTGAAGTCCAAGGAAGCCGCGACCGAATACGCGCTGCGCTACGTGCTGAGCGACGTCGACAACACCGGCAAGCTGGCCGAGCGGATCGAGGAGATCGAAGGAGTCGAGATCCTGTCCTTCGGCAACGGGCTGGAACTGATCAAGGATCTGGGCGACGCGACCGTCGTGTCGACGCAGTACGGGCTGGACAAGTTCCAGGGCACCCACGGCATCGGTCACACCCGCATGGCCACTGAATCGGATGTCGACATCAAGTCGGCTCACCCCTACTGGGCGTTCCCTTACAACGACGTGAGCGTCGTCCATAACGGGCAAATCACCAATTACTGGATCATGCGCCGCGAGATGGAGCGCAAGGGCCACCGGTTCATGTCGAACTGCGACAGCGAACTGCTGGCGGTCTACACCGCGCACAATCTTGCCAACGGCATGACGCTGGAGGACAGCCTGCGCCAGTCCATCCAGGAGATCGACGGCGTCTTCACCTATCTGGTGGCGACAAAGGATCAGCTGGGCATGGCCAAGGACACGATGGCCGCCAAGCCGCTGGTTCTCTACGAATCCGACGATCTTATCGCCATGGCCTCGGAAGAGGTGGCGATCCGGGCGATCCTGCCCGAGGAAATCGACACGACTGACCCTTATGACGAGGAGGTTCGGGTATGGCAGGCGTAACCGACGAAGAACTGAAGCAGATGACCCAGGAAGAGCGGGTGACCGCTCTGGGGATGCGAACCGAACAGCTGACGGGCAAGTCACTCTACATAGAGTTCGACCCCGAGGCGACCGAGCGCTTCACCTATCCCTGGGCGCCGGATGTCGATTTCAACAAGCGTACCGAGATCGACACCGACCACATGACCACGACCGAGGTCAATTCGGCGATTCGCGAAAAGATGGCCGAGGGCTATGGCACGATCGTGCTGCAGAACCCGCGCGGCAAGCACTCGCTGGGCGTGGGCATCCTCAGCCGCCTCAACCTGATCATCGAAGGCTCCACCGGCTATTTCGGCGTCGGCCTGATCGACGGCCCGAACGTGCGCATCACCGGCCGGGTCGGCTGGTCCTGCGGAGAGAACATGATGTCGGGCACCGTGATGGTCGAAAAGAACGCGGGCTCCACCTTCGGCGCGGCGATCCGTGGCGGCGATCTGGTGTGCCGCGGTTCGGTCGGCTCGCGTACGGGGATCGACATGAAGGGCGGCACGATCATCGTCGGTGGCGACACCGGCGCGCTCAGCGGCTTCATGATGCAGCGCGGCCGGATGGTCGTTTGCGGCAACGCCGGCAAGAACCTGGGCGACTCGATGTATGACGGCACGATCTATGTCGGCGGCAGCATCAAGTCACTGGGCGTCGATGCCGTGGAGGCCGAACTGACCGATCTCGATCGCAAGTGGTTGACCCGCAAGCTGACCCAGTATGGCCTGATGCCCGACAAGGGGGTGGATCACTTCACCAAGGTCGTCGCCGGCAAGATGCTGTGGAACTACGACAACCTCGAACCGACCGAGAAGAAACTCATTCTGTAAATGGTGGGGTTCAACCCCACCCTACACCGACCCCGTAGGGTGGGGTTCCAACCCACCGCCAT
>JAUIBJ010000632.1 GCA_030428025.1 Alphaproteobacteria bacterium | reverse complement strand
GCGACAACCGCCAGATGCTCGACTACCTCGTGCCGCTCGGCCTGCCCCTGACCGAGGCGAATTTCCGCATCGGTTCGGCCAATGGCATCGTCGCCTGGGAACTGGCGCGGCAGGGCTTCGGCATCGCACCGATGTGGGACGAACTGGCCCGCCTATGCCCCGAGATGGAGCGTATCCTGCCCGACCTTCCGCCGATCACTTTCCCGATCTGGCTGACCACGCACCGGGAGTTGCACACCAGCCGGCGTATCCGGCTGGTCTTCGATCATCTTGCGGACTTCCTGTCGGGCAAGTCCCTGACGGGCATCAGCCCCTGAGCGTCCCGCCCGTGGCTTTCGCCACCTTCTCGACGATCTTGGCCGAAACCGCCTCGATCTCCTCGTCGGTCAGGGTCTTGTCGCGCGGTTGCAGGCGGACGGAAATGGCGAGCGACTTCTTGCCCGCACCCATCTGCGCCTCCGCCTTCTCGCCGGTGAACTGGTCGAAGACGGAAACGCTTTCGATCAACGCCTTGTCGGCCCCCTGCGCCGCATTCACCAGCGTCAGTGCCTCCACACCCCTGTCAACGACAAAGGCGAAATCGCGCTCGACCGGCTGGAGGTCCGACCGGCCCAATGCGGCGCGGGTCGTCGTCTTGGTCTTCGGGAAGGGCACGGCCTCCACCCGGATGGTGAAGGCAACCGCAGGCCCCTTCACATCCATCGCCTTCAACACCTTTGGATGCACCTCGCCGAAGGTGGCGATCACGTTCGGCCCCAGTCCCATCACGCCCGACCGGCCGGGATGCCACCAGGCGTCGGCCTTGCGGCTGATCTGCACCTTCTGTGGCGCGCCGACGGCAGCAAGCACCGCCTCGGCATCTGCCTTGGCGTCATAGAGGTCGGCCGCCCGGCGCGAGCCATAGGGGTCGCGCGGCGCGGTCGCGCCGACCATGAGCCCGGTCGCGTGCAACGCCTGTTCGCCGGGCTCGCCGCCATGGAAAACCGGCCCCACTTCAAAAAGCGCGAGATCCATGAAGCCGCGCGCCTGATTGCGGGCGGCGGCCTGCAAGAGACCCGGCAGCAGATCGGGCCGCATATGGGTCATCTCGGACGAGATCGGGTTTTCCAGCCGCGTCGCCTCATCGCCGCCGCCGAACATCGCGGCGGAAGGGCCGTCGATGAACGAATAGGTCACGCATTCGTTGTAGCCGAGCGCCGCCAGCGTCCGCCGCGCCGCCTTTTCCCGCATCTGCATCGGTGTCAGGATCGGCTTCGGCACGCCGGGTTTCGCCCGCCGCATCGGTTTGCCTTCCAGCTTCGTCAACGATGCGATCCGCGCCACTTCCTCGACCAGATCGGCCTCGCCCAGAATGTCGGGCCGCCAGGAGGGCGGATGGGCCAAGTCGCCCTTCAGGGTGAAGCCCAAAGCCTCCAGCGTGGCGCGCTGGTCGCCCTCGGCGATGTTCATGCCGACGAGGCTCACGACCTTCTTCGGGTCGAAGCGGTACGCCCGGTCGCTGACCGGCACCGCGCCGTCCATCACCACGTGGGACGGCTCGCCGCCGCAAAGATCAAGGATCATGCGGGTGGCAAGTTCCAGCCCCGGCAGGGTGAAGTCCGGGTCCACGCCGCGTTCGAAGCGGTAGCGGGCGTCGGAATTGATCCGAAGCGCGCGTCCCGTGGTCGCAATCGTGATCGGGTCCCAATAGGCGCTTTCAAGGAAGACATCCGTCGTCTCCTCGGTGCAGCCGGAAACCGCGCCGCCCATCACACCGGCGATGCTTTCGGGGCCATTATCGTCGGAGATTACCATCATGCTGGGGCGGAAGGTGTAGGTCTTCTCGTCCAAGGCCTCGATGGTCTCGCCGCCCGCCGCCGGGTGGATGCGCAGATCGCCCTTGACCTTGGCCGCGTCGAAGACGTGCAGGGGGCGGTTCTGGTCGAAGGTGAAGAAGTTGGTGATGTCGACCAGCGCCGAGATCGGTCGCAACCCGATGGCCTTCAGCCGCGCCTGCAGCCATGCCGGGCTCGGCCCGTTCTTCACGCCGCGGATCAGGCGGCCGGTGAAGAGGGGGCAGCCCTTTTCCTTGAGGCTTTCGTCGATTACCACCTTGATCGGGCTTTCAAACGTACCCTGGACCGGTTCGACATCCAGCGGCTTCAGCCGCCCGAGGCCCCGCGCCGCCAGATCGCGGGCAAGGCCGCGCACGCCCAAGGCATCGGGGCGGTTGGGGGTGATCTTGATATAGATCATCGGATCGACCGTGCCTGGGCGGTTCGCCGCCAACCAGTCCACGAACCGCTCGCCGACCTCGCCCGAGGGCAGTTCGATGATGCCGTCATGTTCGTCGGAAAGCTCCAGCTCGCGCTCCGAGGCCATCATGCCATGGCTCTCGACCCCCCGGATCTTGCCGACGCCGAGCGTCACGTCGATGCCGGGCACATAGTCGCCGGGCTTGCAGAGGACGACCGTGATCCCTTCCCGCGCGTTCGGCGCGCCGCAGACGATCTGCTTTTCGCCCTCGTCGGTCAGAACCCGGCAGACCCGCAGCTTGTCGGCATCGGGATGCTGTTCGGCATGCAGAACCTTGGCGAGCGTGAAGGCAGAGAGCCGAGCGGCGCGGTCCTCGACCTCCTCGACCTCAAGGCCAAGATCGGTCAGCGCATAGAGGATCTCGTCGAGCGAAGCTTCCGTCTCGAGATGGTCTTTCAGCCAGGAGAGGGTGAATTTCATGTGCGTATCCTAAATTTCCGACCGTTCGCGCTTGGCGAGGTCATCGAGTTGGCCCATCCGGTACAGCCGGAATTCACGGATCAGCCGCAGCGTGGGTTTCAGCGCGAAGAAGATGGAGCCGATGAGGAAGAGCCATGTCGCGGGAATGGCCCAGTCCGCGTAGAAGAAGAGGATCGAGCCCACGATGAAAGAGGCCGCCGCCGAG
>JAUIBJ010000631.1 GCA_030428025.1 Alphaproteobacteria bacterium | reverse complement strand
TGACGCCACCGCGCCCGGCCAGATTTCCCAGGGCATCCGCCAGCTGTCCGAGGCCTTGCCCCTCGGGGGCGGACTGCTCGTCGAAGGGGCGGGCACGATCCTCGGCGGCATCGGCGTTTCGGGCGCACCCTCTCCGGAACTTGACGACGCCTGCGCAGAAGCGGGAATAGTGGCGGTGGAAGATCAGATCGCCTTCTGAGGACGGGACACGGAACGACAATGGCATTGCCGGTATTTACAGAGGACATCTCGGACGACGAGCTGGATCGCATGGTGAACAACGCCAAGACGGCCTCGGATTTCCTGAAGGCCATCAGCCATGAGAGCCGGCTGCTGATCCTGTGCCACCTCGTTTCCGGCGAGAAATCGGTGACCGAACTGGAGCAACTCCTGTCGGCGCGCCAGGCCGCCGTCTCGCAGCAGCTTTCGCGGCTGCGTCTCGAAGGGCTGGTGACGCCCCGGCGCGAAGGCAAGGCGATCTACTACAGCTTGACCGACGACCGTCCGAAGAAAATACTCGAGGTCGTGTACGACCTGTTCTGCAAACAGGACGACCCGGACAGCTAGACGCGGAACCTCCGCCAAAGTGTCTCCGGGGAGGGAGGAAACATGATGGCAGATCTGTTCGAGCCGTATCTCGCGGCCCTTGTTGGCGCGTGCGGTGGAGTGGTGCTCGGACTGGCCGCGCGGCTGGGCCGTTTCTGCACCCTCGGGGCGATCGAAGACTACCTTTACGGCAACAGCGACCACCGCCTGCGAATGTGGGGCGTGGCGATCGGTGTCGCGATACTGGCGAGCTTTGCGCTCTCGGGTGCGGGCCTCGCCGACCTGGAAAACAGCGTCTATCTCGCACCCGGCTGGAACCCCGCCGCCCACGCCTTTGGCGGCCTGCTCTTTGGCGTCGGCATGGCGCTCGCCGGGAATTGCGGCTTTGGCGCGCTGGCCCGGCTCGGCGGCGGCGACCTGCGCGCCTTCGTGATCGTCCTCGTCATGGGTATCAGCGCCTATGTCGTCATGTCCGGACCCCTTGCGCATCTGCGCCTGATTGCCTTTCCGCCGGAGCTGGTGGCCACCGGCGGCACGCCGGGATATGCCCACGCCCTCGCCGCCGGTCTCGGACTGCCGCTCCCGGCGGTCGGTATCGTCCTCGGCGGCGGTGTTGTCGCCCTGTCTCTTGCCCGCCGCGACATTCTCGGCGAACACAGGCTGATCCTCTGGGGCGCCGGTGTCGGCCTCGCCGTCGCCTTCGGCTGGGCTGCCAGCACCTACCTCTCCACGCAGACCTTCGGCGCGGTCGAGGTGCGCTCCTATACCTTCGCCGCCCCGTTGGGCGAAAGCATCCTTTTTGCCATGACCTCGACCGGCACCGCCATGACCTTCGCGGTGGGGGGCGTTGCGGGCGTCTGGTGCGGCGCTTTCGCGGGCTCGCTCAGCAAGGGGCATTTCCGTTGGGAGGCCTGCGAAGACCCCCGCGAACTGCGCCGACAGATCTTTGGCGCAATCCTGATGGGCGGCGGCGCGGTAATCGCCGGCGGCTGCGCCATCGGCCAGGGTATCTCGGGCCTGTCTGTACTGTCCTATGGCGCACCACTGACGCTGGCCGGCATCTTTGTCGGCGCGAGCATCGGGCTGAAGACCCTCATCGCCGGTTTCAACGCCGTGTGAAACCGGACCGCCATCCGCACAACAGCGTCCACACGGCGCCTTGGGCACTCGCCCCCGAAACCGTCGTGCTGAAGATCCCAAGGCCAGTGATGTCCCGACACTCGAACCGGACAACTCAGGTCAGCCTGATCACGGCGACTGACCGCCAGGTCTTCTCCGCGCCGGTAGATATGTGGCGGGATCAGGCGGGGCGGCCCATCATCAGGCGCAGCGGTTCATAGATCATGACCGTCTCGCCGCGCTGGTTGCGCACGGTGTTGCGCGTCTTGACCAGCCCCCGGTCGCCCTTGCTTTCCTGTCGGACCTCCAGAATCTCAATCTCGACCTCGACTGTGTCGCCTTCGAGCACCGGACCCTTGATCGACATGGTCGTGCCCAGAAAGGCAAGACCCGTTTCCTGCGCGGTGGCATTCAGCGCCAACCCTTCCGCAATGGCAAAGACCAGCGCGCCGGGCGCGGGGTTGCCTTTGATCGCCGCTTCGGTGCGGCGGTATTCGGCGTTGGTGAACAGCACTTCGATCATGCCCGCCAGTCCGACAAAGGCGTTGATATCGCTGGGCGTGATCGTGCGCCCGTAGGTCAGGTATTTTTCCCCGACCGTCAGATCCTGCCAATAGAAACCGCGGCCAAGCCGCACTGGGGTATCACTCATCTCTGTTCTCCTGCTCGTTGCAATATGCGCCATGAGCGCATCGGATCGCAGCCTCTTGCGGCGCTGCCATCATAAGCGCCGAACGCCTGCATCGTGCCACCAGCGCGTCGTCCTGGTTGAACGCGCGATGTGCGAACTCGACGATCCCCTGCCCCGGCCGCGATTTCGACGGGCGGGCCGAGATCACGTCGGTTTCAACGCATAGCGCGTCACCATGGAACACCGGGTTCGGAAAGACCACATCGGTCATGCCGACATTGTCGGCTTCGGTGACGGTACGGGTGCTGACGTGGCGGATCACCTCGCCCGGCTCGAACTGCGTCAGATAGCGCCCGGCCACGGTCACGCCTCCTCTTTGCTTGCGCCGGAGCTGGCCGCGGGCGCACGGCCCAGCACACCCGCCTCTTCCAGCGCGATAACGGCCTGTGGGTCGAAACCCAGACTGGCGAGCAGGTCCCGGCCATCCTCGCCCAGCGCAGGCGCGCGACGATCGGGCGTCTTGCCGGACCTGCCGTCGGAGGGCTTGACCACCACCGGCTGCGGCACCGAGCGCGCCCTGCCTGTCAGATCATCGGTCGGCTTGAAGAACCCGACCGCCTGAAGATGCGGGTCGGTCAGCAGA
>JAUIBJ010000630.1 GCA_030428025.1 Alphaproteobacteria bacterium | reverse complement strand
AAAGCTGCGGCGTGGCAGACCATATTTCGATCACCCGCTGAAAAATCAGGTCGGTCAGCCCGCCGAAATAGCCCTGGATGGCGCCGGCGAAGATGCCGATCACGCTGGACAGGGCGGTCACGATAAGGGTGAACAGCACCGACAGCCTGAACCCGTAGATTACCCGCGCCAGCACGTCGCGCTTGGTGCCGTCGGTGCCCAGCCAGTTCTGTTCGTTGGGCGGCAGCGGCGCGGCGCCAGGCCGGTCTACGGGCGTGTCGTAGCTGTAGGGAATGAGCGGCCAGATCGTCCACCCCTTGTCGATCGCCTCGCCGGCGACTTCGCCATCCTGGGCATCGGCCATGACCCCCTCGGGGTCGTCGAAACACTCCTCCAGTCCGCCCGATACGATCAGGCACTCAACTTCCGGATCGGCATAGATCGCCTCTGTCGGGAAGTCGCCGCCAAAGGCCGTCTCGGGGTAAAAGCGGAAGATCGGCACGTAGAACTCGCCGCGATACTGCACCAGGATCGGCCGGTCATTGGCGACGAATTCCGCCGGCAGGGTGACGAAGAACAGCACCGAAAACAGGATCAGCGACCAAAAGGCGCGGCGGTTGCGCTTGAAATTCCGCCAGCGGCGCTGATTGAGCGGCGACAGCTTCATGGCCTCACCCTTCCCGCTTTTCGAAATCGATCCGCGGGTCGACCAGTACGTACATCAGGTCCGACAGGATCTGCACGATCAGCCCGATCAGCCCGAACAGGAACAGCGTTCCGAACATCACCGGGTAATCCCGACTCACCGCCGCCTCGAAACCCAGTCGGCCCAAACCGTCGAGCGAGAAGATCGTTTCGATCAGCAGGCTACCGCCGAAGAACACGCCAATGAAAACCGCCGGAAAGCCCGCGATCACGATCAGCATCGCGTTTCGGAAGACATGGCCGTAAAGCACGCGTCGTTCCGCCAGCCCCTTGGCGCGCGCGGTCATCACGTACTGCTTCTTGATCTCGTCGAGGAAGGAATTCTTGGTCAGAAGCGTCAGCGTGGCGAACCCGGCGATGCTGGAGGCCACGATCGGCAGCGTGATGTGCCAAAGATAGTCCACCATTTTTCCGAACAGGCTCAGATCGCTGAAATTGTCCGAGGTGAGCCCCCTGAGCGGGAAGATCTGCCAGTAACTGCCGCCTGCGAGAAGCACCACCAGCATCACCGCGAAGAGAAACCCGGGAATGGCATATGCGGCAATGATCACGCCGCTTGTCCAGCTGTCGAAACTGGTGCCGTCGCGCACCGCCTTCCGGATGCCCAGCGGGATGGAGATGAGATAGGACAGCAGCGTCGACCAGAGGCCAAGGGTGATGGAGACCGGCATCTTCTCGATCACCAGGTCGGTAACGCTGATCGAGCGGAAGTAGCTCTCTCCGAAATCGAACCGCATGTAGTTCCACATCATGCTGATGAACCGTTCCAGCGGCGGCTTGTCCAGCCCGTACTGCGCCTTCAGTTCGTCGATGAATTCCTGCGGCAGCCCCCGCGCGCCCACATAGCCCTTGCCGTCGCTGTCGCTCAGGGTGGCATCTTCGGCCCCGCCGGCGAAACTGCCGAATACATCGCCCTCGCCCTGCATCTGGGCGATGACCTGCTCGACCGGCCCGCCGGGTACGAACTGGACCAGTACGAAATTGATCACCATGATCCCGAACAGGGTCGGGACGATCAGAAGCAGCCTGCGCAGGATATAGGCACCCACGTCAGCACGTCCTCCGGCGCGCGGTCAGGCTGGCCGCAATACCGCGTGGCGTCATTGCAGCGCTCCCGACGCCTTCAGTTCTTCGGCCTTCTCGGCGTCGTACCACCAGAAATCCAGCGTGCCCAGCGCATAGGGCGGGATCGGCTCGGGATAGGAATACATGTCCCAGTAGGCGACCCAGTGATCGGGCTTGAAACCATCGGGAACGACGATGAACTCGTAGCGCAACGCCCTGTCGAGCGCCCGCATGGTCATGTCCTCCTCTTCCTGGGTTTCGGTCAGCAACGATTGCTCGATGATCCGGTCGACCATGGGGCTGGCCAGACCTGCCGGATTGAAAAGGCTGTATTCCGCCGCCTCCGAGCCAAAACGCTGCGCAAGCCCCGTGCCCGCGCCCAGTAGAGCGGGATAACCGTCGAAGACCAGATCGTAATCACGGTCGCGCTCGCGCTTGGAATACTGCGCGGAATCGACCGACTCGAGCCGCGCATCCACCGCCATGGCCCGAAGGTTGGCGACGAAATTCTCGGCGATCGCCCGATCCGTGGGCGAGCCAGAGGCGTTGAGAAGGAAGTTCAGGGTCAGCGGCTTGCCGTCCGCATTGCGCAACAGACCGTCATCGGCCACCGTCCAGCCCGCATCGCGGAAAAGGTTCAGGGCCTTGCGCAGGTTCTTTCGCGTGGTCAGCCTGTCGGGATCGGATTCGTGCGGGACCCAGGGTTCCTCTGTGAAAACCTCCTCCGGCACCACGTCGCCCAGCGATTTCAGGAACGCCAGTTCTTCGCCCTCGGGCAGGCCCTTGGCCTCCAGATGCGTGCCGTCGGAATAGGATTTCTGCTGGTCGAACAGCCCGTAGAGCAACGACTTGTTGGTCCAATCGAAATTGAAGCCCAGCGCGATGGCTTCGCGCACACGCTTGTCTTTCAAGGGGTCCGAGCCAAGGTTGAAAACGATTCCGGTCATGCTGGGCGGCAAACCGTCGGGCAGTTCCTTGAGCACCACATCGCCGCGCGTCACTGCGGGGAAATCATATGCGCTGGCCCAGTTCTTGGGATCGGCTTCCGTGCGATAGGTCACCTCGCCGGCCTTGAACGCTTCGAAGGCGGCGGTGGAATCGGCGAAGTATTCCAGCCGGATCGTATCGAAATTGTGCCGGCCCTGGTTGATCGGAAGATTCCAGCCCCAGTAATCCGGATTGCGCTTGAAC
>JAUIBJ010000629.1 GCA_030428025.1 Alphaproteobacteria bacterium | reverse complement strand
GCACTGACCGCCACCGTGATCGCCAGCGCCCCGCAGATATGCACGCTGGCGGCGACGGGGCTGTCCCAGCCCAGATAGAGCGGCGACAGCATGAGCCACGCGCCCACCGCGGCCGAGGCCGGCAGCGTCCAGGGCAGGGTGATGCCGCCCGCCAGCATCTCGTGCAGGATCTCGCCGGGGCGGCGCTCGAAATCCTCCTGCATATCGTCGTCGGGGCCCTCGTCCGTGTCGCCGGTGAAGAACACCTTCAGCCAGGGCTGGCCCGCCCGGTGCCGACGGATCAGAAACTGGATCGTGGCGACGATCTCGTCGATGGCATAGGGGATCTGCAGCAGCATCGCGGTTGCGGCGATCAGGGCCAGCGTGGAATAGGTGCCGATCACCACCGGCTGGATCACGATGAAGAAGATCGACACGGCCCCCAGCGGCACGATCATGATGCCGAACAGGACAGTCAGCCACGGCATCGTGCGCCAGCGCCGGGCAGAGCCGATGGCCCCCACGAGGATTTCCAGCGCATAGGTCAGCGCGCCCAGCCCCGCATCGGGCACCTGCCATGCCTCCGATACAGAGGAGGTGATGATCTGCTCGGTGCCGTTCTTGTCGGGCAGCGTGCCGGCAAAGAAGGGTTCCCACACGCCGTCGATGCTGCCCAGCTGATAGGCCGCCAGCCAGCGCGAGACGATCAGCCCGACCACGGCCAGGATGATCACCGGCAGGCGCTGGAACCAGTCCGACGGCGAATAGTCCCAGCCCGGCGGGATGGTGGGCCCGGTCCGGGCGGCGGTGGGCGAAATGCCGGGCGGCGGCGGCAGGGCAAGGGCGAAGCCCGCTGCCAGCATGCCGACGATTGTGGCGTTGACATAGGCCGCGCCATTGGGTGTCCAGAACAGGAGTGGGGCGGCCATGATCCAGCAGCCGAGGGCGGCGGCGGCAAAGCGCGCCTGCGGCAGACGCCAGGATAGCGAAAGGAACCCGCATAGGCCGAGTGCCAGCCCCGCCACCACGTCGCTCATGGCCAGCCAGCTTTCGCCATAGCCCAGAAGCGGCGGCGAACTGGCCAGCCAAAGGCCAAGGCCGATATTGGCCCAGTGCCCCCAGAGGCTGCGCCGATGCTCTCGGCGGTATTCGGCTTCATGCTCGGCACGCACGCGTTCTGGATTGGTATCGCGGCCCGCCGCCGCACGCAGCCAGGGCGGCGGGGTAATCCCATTGGCCTCATACCAGGCTTTAGGATCGGCTTGCAGCGCGCCCACCAGATCGTCCAGCCCGTCGAGGATGTTGTGCTCGGGCTCCCACCCCAGCAGGTCGCGCGCCTTCGAGATATCGAGCGCGTAGTGATCCGAGGACAGGTCTATCATGAAGGGCTTGACGAAGGGTTTCTCGCCCTCGTCGAACGCGTCGGGCACCGGCCCTTCCGAAACCTCCTCCGCCCGCGCTGCGGCCTTGGCCAACGGGGCGGGCACGCGCAGAGTTTCCCAGCTCTCCTCGCCATGAATGCGCCGGCCGATCTCCGTTTGCAGCCGGTCGTAGCCGACCGCCTCCGGCTCGCCCGCGATCACCACCTCGACGCCCGCGATCCGGTCCCGGCAATCCACCGCCCGTTCGAAGAGCCGTGCCATGTCGTCGAGATGGATAAAGGACTGCCCGGCCTTCAGGTCGCCGGAATAGACATGCGATTTCAGGTCGCGCTCATAGACCCGCGCGATCTGGTGGCTGAGCGTCGGCACCGCCGTCCGGTCGTCGTAAAGCCCTGCCATGTGCAGCAGAAGCACCGACATGTCCGGGTTGGTCTGGGAAGCGGTCTCGCGGATCACGTCCTCGGTTTTCGCCTTGGATTTCGGATAGGCCCAGCCCGGCGCCAGCGGAGTTGCCTCGCTCACGCGCTCGCCGGGGCGGGCGGGGGCGTGCACCAGCATGGTGCCGGCATAGATGAAATGTTCGACCGTCAGCGGCGCAAGGCCCTTCAGCAGGTTGCGCGTGCCCTCGACATTGACCTTGTCGTAAAG
Source organism: Alphaproteobacteria bacterium (assembly GCA_030428025.1). Lineage (GTDB taxonomy): Bacteria > Pseudomonadota > Alphaproteobacteria > Rhodobacterales > Rhodobacteraceae > Roseovarius. The sequence continues at coordinate 934 of JAUIBJ010000629.1, read as the reverse complement.
CGGGCTCTCCTTGCCAGAGAAGTCGAAATAGGCGGCAAGGTGGATGACCGCGGCAATCCGGCCGCCGGCGGCCTCCCCCACCCGTTCCAGCGCGTTGGCGACCGACTCCCCGCTGGTGATGTCGCAGCCAAAGATCTTTTCCTCGTCGGCCTTGTCGGGCAGGTCGAGTCCGAGCACGGAGTAGCGTCCGCCGAGCGTGTCGGCAAGCGTGCTGCCGATGCGCCCGGCGGCGCCGGTGATCAAAACTGTCGGCTTGTTTGCGGGGGCCAATCCTGTCTCCGGGTCCTGTTGCGGTTCAAGCCCCGACGCGGAAATGGCCGCCATGTCCGACGGACCGCAAGGCGCACGGTCCCGCACGCCCGCTCAAACGGCAAGGGCTCTCCTGCATTCCCTGTTGCAACGCCCTGGCCGGCCCTGCGGTTCCAGCGCCCGCCCCTCCGGCACTATCCCTGCGAGCCCGCGCCCTTCAGCGCCGGATCCGTCGCGGCCAGGGCCGAGTTCGACACATGGTGATTGATCAGGCTGCGCAGCTTGGCCGGCCGCACCGGTTTGCGCAGCACCGAATAGCCCAGATCGGACAGGGCGCTGATCTTGCTCAGATCGCTTTCGCCGGTGACGATGATGATCGGGATCGCCTTGCCGATGGCCAGTTGCAGCGCGGTGGCCACCTGGAGCCCGTCCTGATCGCCCGGCAGGCGGTAGTCGGCCAGGATGATATCCGGCGTGAAATTGGAGCGCGTGACGATCTCGATGCCGGTTTGTGCGGAGGTGGCCCACCGCACGTTGCACTTCCAGGACACCAGAAGCTCTGTGGTCGCCTGGCCCACGATCTTGTCGTCTTCGATGAAGACGACATTGGTGCCGTCCAGACTGGTCGGGAACTTGGCCAGCGCGGTGCTTTTCTGCACCGCCGCCGTCCCGGTGCCCCGGTCCA
>JAUIBJ010000628.1 GCA_030428025.1 Alphaproteobacteria bacterium | reverse complement strand
AAAGGCCAAGGAGGAGATGGGCAAGATCACCGAGGGTATGGGCCTGCCCAAGGACATGAACCTGCCGTTCTGAGCCCGCTTCCCCGCGCATGAATTCCACCCGCGACATCGAGGCGCTGATCGAGATGATGGCGAGGCTGCCGGGCCTCGGCCCCCGCTCGGCGCGCCGCGCCGTCCTGCATCTGATCCGCAAGCGCGAGCTTCTGCTCACGCCGCTGGCCGACCAGATGCAGCGGGTGGCCGCGACCGCGCGGGAATGCGTCAATTGCGGCAATCTGGGCACCACCGAGCTTTGCGATATCTGCACCGCCGAAAAACGCGCCAACGGCCAGATCTGCGTGGTCGAGGACGTGGCGGACCTCTGGGCGATGGAACGCGGCGGCGTCTTCAAGGGCCGCTATCACGTGCTGGGCGGCACGCTCTCGGCGCTCGACCAGATCGGACCCGAGCAGTTGCGCATCCCTAGGCTGGTGGCTCGGCTGACCGAAGAGGGCGTGAACGAGGTGATCCTCGCCGTCGGCGCCACGGTCGACGGCCAGACCACGGCGCATTACATCGCCGACCAGCTGGAAGGCCGGGTGCGCCTGACCTCGCTCGCGCAGGGCGTGCCCATTGGCGGCGAGCTCGACTATCTCGACGACGGCACCATCAGCGCGGCGCTGAACGCGCGCAAGGAGATCTGAGGCCGTGAGATGGTGCAAAACGCGCGAACGGCGGCGACCACTCAGTGGCCAAAAACATGACAAAACCGAAAGCGGTTTTGCCAAGGGGTTGTGGCGCAAGATTTTTCAATGATTTCGTAACCTGAGCGATCCGTGACAAAAACGACCGTTTCTGTCACCACCCCAGATCGGCCATAGCCCCGGCGAAGGCGAACAGACATATCGTCCGCCATGCCGGCCTTCCAGAACGCCACCCCCTCCAAAAAAGAAAGGCGGACCCGGGCCCGCCTTTCGAACAATCGTTCAAGGCACGGTTCACCGCCCGCCGTCGTCCTCGTCCTCATCCTCGTCCGAACTGTCCGGCAGGTTGAAGAAGCTCTCGGCATCGTATTCCCGCTCTTCCTCCTCCTCGCGCGGCGTGTCGCCCGACAGGCTGAAGGTCTCCAATCCTTCGATGGCGGTGGGCATCTTGGGCTCGGGCTCCATGCCGAGGCTCTGCTCGGTGCTCAGAAGCTTGCGGCGCTCGTCGTCGCCCATCGCCTCGCCGTCCCTGGCCTTCTTGGCGGCGGCCTTCTGCACGGCGGCGTCCAGCTCGGTCTGCTTGCACAGCCCCAGCGCCACCGGGTCGATGGGTTGCATGTTGGCGATGTTCCAGTGCGTGCGCTCGCGGATCGACTGGATCGTCGGCTTGGTGGTGCCCACCAGCTTGGCAATCTGGGCATCGGCCAGTTCCGGGTGGAACTTCACCAGCCAGAGGATGGCGTTGGGCCGGTCCTGCCGCTTCGACAGGGGCGTATAGCGCGGACCGCGGCGCTTCTCCTCGCCCACGGCGGCGGGGTTGAACTTCAGCTTCAGCTTGTGCAGCGGGTCCTTCTCGGCCTTCTCGATCTCCTCCTGCGTCAGCTGGTTGTTGGCGATCGGGTCGAACCCCTTCACGCCGGCGGCGACGTCGCCATCGGCGATCCCCTGTACCTCCAGTTCGTGCAGGCCGACGAAATCTGCGATCTGCTTGAAGCTGATCGTGGTATTGTCCACCAGCCAGACGGCAGTGGCCTTGGCCATAAGCGGTTTTGACATCTCTCGCGACTCCTTCACGGCATAGCTTCCCCGTCGCCTGAAATGGCGGTCCCGCTTTGGGGACGAGTTTCCGTTGTCGGGGAACTTCGGGGCTATATAGTGGCCATGCGGGAAAAAGGAAAGTCCGAATTATGCGCCTGCTCGCCGCCTGTCTTTTCTGGGCCTCCGCCGCGCTGGCCGATGGCGAGCGCGCGGGCGCGTTCGACTATTACGTTCTCTCGCTCAGCTGGTCGCCCACCTGGTGTGCGCTGGAAGGCGACGCGCGCGGCTCGCCCCAATGCGACGCCGACAGGGAGTTCGGCTGGGTTCTGCACGGGCTCTGGCCGCAATATCACCGCGGCTGGCCGGCCCACTGCCCCACCGCCGAACGCCCGCCGACACGCAGCATGACCGAAGCGATGACCGATATCGTGGGCTCCTCGGGCCTCGCCTGGTATCAGTGGAAGAAACACGGCGCCTGCTCCGGCCTCTCGGCCGCCGACTACTACGCGCTGGCGCGCGAGGCCTATGCCCGGGTCAACCGGCCCGCCGTCTTTCGCAAGCTGACGGATCCGGTCAGGCTCCCTGCAAAGGTCGTCGAAGAGGCCTTCCTCAAGGCCAACCCGGGATGGGCGCCCGACATGCTCACCATCACCTGCCGCGAAGGACGCATCCAGGAGGCGCGCCTTTGCCTCTCGAAATCCCTCGAGCCGGTCCCCTGCGGTCGCGACACGGTCAAGGATTGCAGGATGAAGGACGCGCTTTTCGCGCCGATCCCGTGACACGCCCGGGCTTCATCTTGCCGGAAATACTCAAATCCCAACGCCCGCCACGCGGGCCTGCCGTCAGACCAGCCGCCCCACCAGCGCCACCAGCGCCACCGGCCACATCACCACATGCAGCACGAAATCGAACCAGTTGCTGCTGCCCCAGCCCATGACCCAGGCCGCCTGACCCAGCACTGCGACCAGGGGCAAAAACCAGTTGCCGGTGACAAAGCCATAGGCACAGACCGCCAGCACCATCACGGCCACCGGCACCGGCGCATAGCCCAGGCGGTAAGGCTCGACCGGAACCACACCGAAGGCGGCGGCCAGAAAGAGCGTGTAGAGCAGAAGGAAGGCCACCAGTTCCCAGGTGGAAAACCCCGGCACCGGCACCCCCAGCGACAGCGCCACATGCCTGAGCGCCAGCGCCGGCAGCATTATCCCGAATGGCGCCAAGAGG
>JAUIBJ010000627.1 GCA_030428025.1 Alphaproteobacteria bacterium | reverse complement strand
CCAGAACCTCGCGCAGCGTCGCGTCGTCCGGGTCGGGGTTGCGCGACAGGAAATCGGAAAACGACATCAGGATGCCCGGCGTGCAATAACCGCATTGCAGGGCGTGATGACGGCGGAACGCCCGTTGCAGGGCAGTCAGCGAATCCCTGCGGTCGGCAAGCCCTTCCACCGTGTCCACCCGGCGCCCGTCGACCTGCACCGCCAGCGTCAGGCAACCGCGCTCGGCCACGCCGTCGATACGTACGGTGCAGGCCCCACAGACGCCGTGTTCACAGCCTACATGCGTGCCGGTCGCGCCCAGTTCCTTGCGCAGGAAATCCGTGAGCAGCGTGCGTGCGGTTGCCCGTCCGGTTACACGGCGCCCGTTGAGTTCGAGGGTCACGGAAACGGTTTCGTCGCTCGTCACGCGGCGCATGTGCGCACCTCCTCGATCAGGGTCGGCGCGAGCCGGCGGACCAGGTCGCGGCGAAAGCGGGCGCTGGCATGGATGTCGTCGAAGCCGCCCAGTTCCCAGACCAGATGCTCGATCCTGTCCCGCGCCTCGTCAGGGCCGGTCCCCGCCGCCATTTCGATGCAGTGGGGCCGGTCCGCGACCCCGCCCACCCCGAGGCGCAGCGTGCCGTCCGCCTTCACCACGACGCCCACGGCGACAATGGCAAAATCCCCGTGCCGGCGCGCAACCTCCCGAAAGGCCGCGCCGCGCGCACCCACCCCGGCGGGAAAGCGCGCGGCGGTGATGATCTCGTCCTCGGCCCGCGCCGTCTGCAACATGCCGGTCTGGAAATCGTCCGCCTTCAGCACGCGGGTGCCCGAGGCGGAGCGCAGCACCACCTCGCCTTCCAGCAGCGCCAGCGCCAGCGGCAGTTCCGAACTGGGGTCGGCATGGGCCAGAGAGCCGCAGACCGTGCCGCGGTTGCGGGTCTGGAAATGCCCGACCCAGGGCAGCGCGCGGGCGAGGAACGGGGCCTGCGCCTCCAGTTCGGGCCAGTCGAGAAGCGCGTTCTGCGTGACCGAGGCCCCGACCTCGATCTTGCCGTTCTCAAGACCGATCCCGCCCATCTCGGGCATCCGAGAGATATCGACAAGTACACCCGGCGCCACCAGCCGGAAATTGAGCATGGCCATTAGCGACTGGCCCCCGGCCAGAAGGCGCGCGTCGGCTCCATGCTCGGCAAGTGTTTCCACCGCCTCGTCTAGGCTGTCGGGGCGCATATACGTGAACGGGGCGGGCTTCATTTGTCGCCTCCGAACAGTCCGCGCAGCGGCGCCATTATCCCCTTGCGCTTGCCGTCCTCGGGTTCGGGCGCGTCGCCCGCGGCAATGCGCGACAGCCGCTCGAAGAACTGGCCGATCAGCGTCTGCGCCGCCCGCTTGATCATCCGTCCGCCGACCGAGGCGACCTTGCCGCCGATATCCACCGCGTAGGTATAGGCGATGCGCGTGCCCTCCGCCTCGGGCATCAGGCTCACCCGGCCCGACCCGCCAGCCTCGCCCAGGGGCCCCGACAGCGTGCCCGAAAGTCGCGCGGATCGCTCGGGATCGAGATCGCTCAGCCTGACATCCGCCGTGAAGCGGCCCTTGATCGGCCCCACGCCGAGCGAGACCTCGGCCCGGAAATGCTCGGGCGTGACCGCCTCGACCGAATGACAGCCCGGGATGATCTGTTTCAGGCTTTCGGGGTCGAGCAGGGCGCGCCAGATCGCCCCCGGCTCGGCCTTGACCAGCACCTGCCCCTCTCCCTCGATGCCCGATCCGGAGGCGGGCGCGGCCTCCTCCTCGGACGGGCCGGGGGCCGCCAGCCCCTCTGGCGGCGTCGACTCCTCGCCCGCCAGCATCGCGTTCAGCCGGTCCGGCGTGATCGGCAATTGCACGTCCCTGACCGACAGCGCATCGGCCACGGCATTGGCGATGCAGACAGGCGTGCTCATGCAGTTGCCTTCCGCCAGCCCCTTGGCGCCGAGCGGCGTGAAAGGCGAGGGCGTTTCGATATGCATGAACTCGATCTCGGGCACCTCGCAGGCGGTCGGCACCAGATATTCGGCGAAGGTGCCGGTCTGAAGCGCGCCCGTGCGGTCATAGACGATTTCCTCGTAAAGCGCGCTTGCCAGCCCTTGCACGAAGGCGCCGTGCATCTGCCCCTCGGCCAACAGCGGGTTGAGGATCTTCCCGGCATCGTGCATCGAGATGTAGCGGTCGATGCGCACCTGCATGGTGACCGGGTCGATCTCGACCCCGCAAAGATCGAAGACGAAGCCATAGGTCAGCGAGGTGTTGATCTCGTCCTTGCTGGTTGGCGGTTCCAGCTCCTGCGGCGACCAGACGCCGGTTTCGCTGAGCGACGGCTCGTCCTCGTCGGGCACCAGCACCGGCGACCAGTGCACGGTGCCCGCCGCGCGCTCGAACGGCATGCCGTTGTCGGGGTTGGTTTTCGAAAACACCCGCCCGTCGGCGAAGTCGATGTCGTCGGGCAGGGTATTGAGCAGCCGCGCGGCCAGCCGGCCGACCTTGCCACGGATCTTCTGCGCGGCGATATGCGCCGCGACGGCGGTGCCCGGCGAGAAACGGCAGGAATAGGTGCCCGCGGCGATCGACCATCGGTCCTTCTGAGTATCAAGCTCCAGATTGACGTTGATCGCGTCCGGATGCAGGCCCAGCTGATCGGCGATGATCTGCGACAACACCGTTTCGTGCCCCTGCCCCTGCACCGTGACATCGGCGGTGACCGAGACGGTGCCCACCGCGTCCACATTGACCGTGACCATGGACACGGCGCCATTCTTAGGCCCCTGCCTTTCGCGGATCTCTCCCGGCACGATGGTGCTGAGATACCCCATGTTGGACATTCCCGGCTCGACCACGGCGGCAAAGCCTATCCCGTAAAGCCGGCCCTCCTTGCGCGCCTCGTCGCGGCGGGCATGGAGCGCGTCGAGCCGGCCGTCGCCCACG
>JAUIBJ010000023.1 GCA_030428025.1 Alphaproteobacteria bacterium | reverse complement strand
GGGCTCATGCGCAGCAAGGCCGAACCGCAAGAGGACGGCAGCTATCGCATCTCGGGCGAGAAGATCTTCATCTCCTCGGGCGAGCATGACATGGCCGAGAACATCATCCATCTGGTGCTGGCCAAGATCCCCGGCGGGCCCGAGGGGATCAAGGGCGTGTCGCTCTTCATCGTGCCCAAGTTCCTCGTCAACGAGGATGGCAGCCTTGGCGCGCGCAATAGCGTCGCCTGCGGCAAGCTCGAAGAGAAGATGGGCATTCACGGCAACGCTACCTGCGTGATGAATTACGACGGCGCCACGGGCTATCTTCTGGGCGAGGAACACAAGGGCATGCGCGCCATGTTCACGATGATGAACGAGGCCCGCCTCGGCGTGGGCATGCAGGGGCTCGCCCAGGCCGAGGTGGCCTATCAGAACGCGCTGGCCTATGCGAAAGACCGGCTTCAGGGCCGCGACGTGGTGACGGCGCAGAACCCCGACGGCCCGGCCGACCCGCTGATCGTGCACCCGGATATACGCCGCGCGCTGCTCGACCAGAAAAGCTTTGTCGAGGGCGCACGCGCCTTCCTTCTCTGGGGGGCCGAGATGATCGACCGCTCGCACCGTGCGGGCGATGCCGAGGCGGAGGGCATGATCTCCCTGCTCACACCGGTCATAAAGGGCTTCATGACCGACGAGGGCTTCGACATGACCATCCTTGCCCAGCAGGTCTATGGCGGGCACGGCTATATCGAGGAACAGGGCATGTCGCAATTCGCCCGCGACGCCCGGATCGCCATGATCTACGAAGGCGCCAACGGCGTGCAGGCGCTCGACCTCGTGGGACGCAAGCTGGCCGCCGACGGGGGCAAGCACGTGATGGCCTTCTTCGAGATGGTCAAGGCCTTCCTCAAGGAGAACGAGAGCGACGAGTCGCTGAAAGCCGACTTCCTCGATCCGCTGAAGGAGGCCTCCAAGTACCTGCAGGCGGCGGGCATGTATTTCATGCAGAATGGCATGAAGAACCCCAACGCCGCCCTTGCGGGTTCCTACGACTTCATGCACCTCTTCGGCCATGTCTGCCTCGGGCTGATGTGGGCGAAGATGGCAAAATCGGCGCAGACGGCGCTGGAGGCGGGGGCGTCGGACGCGGATTTCTACCGTGCCAAGCTAAAGACCGGGCGTTATTACATGTCCCGGCGCCTGCCCGCCACGGCGATGCATCTGAAGCGTATCGAAAGCGGGGCGGAACCTGTGATGGCGCTGGAGGCGGAGCTGTTTTGAGGGAAGGTGCGCTGAAGCGCACCCTACGGGAGGACCAGATGCCGAAACGATTTCGCCTGACCCGCCGGTTCAACGCCGCAATGACCGAAGATGGATACCGGCGTTTGCGGTCATTCGCCCGCAAGGCGGGGCTGGACGAGGGCGAGGCGCTGTCCTTCCTCTTCGAGAATTTCGACAGCGTGATCGACGAGGACACGTTCGCGCACCGGTTGCGGCTGTTCAATTCGGAACTGGACGCGCGCAAGCGCTGAGAAAGGGAGGCGGCCCATGTCGGCATGGATGACGGACGAGCACCGGATGCTGTCCGAGATGACGGCGAAGTTCATCGCCGAGGAATGGGCGCCCCATTTCGAGCGCTGGCGCCGCGAGGGCCAGATGGACCGCGAGACCTGGAACCGGGCGGGTGAGTTGGGCCTGCTCTGCCCCTCGATCCCCGAGGAGTACGGGGGCGCGGGCGGCGATTTTGGCCACGAGGCGGTGATCTGCATCGAACAGTCCCGCGCCAACCTGGCCTCCTGGGGCAATCCGATCCATTCCGGCATCGTGGCGCATTACATCCTCGCCTATGGCTCCGAGAACCAGAAGAAACGCTGGTTGCCGAAGATGGCGCGCGGCGAGATGGTGGGCGCGCTGGCGATGACCGAACCCGCCGCCGGCTCCGACCTGCAGGGGATGAAGACGAAGGCGCTTCGCGATGGCAACGCCTATCGGCTCTCCGGGCAGAAGACATTCATCACCAACGGCCAGCATGCCGAGTTGATCGTGGTCGCTGCCAAGACCGATCCTTCGCAGGGCGCGAAGGGCATTTCACTGGTGGTGGTCGAGACCGAGGAGGCCTGTGGTTTCTCGCGCGGGCGCAACCTCGAGAAGGTGGGCGCGCATGCCGCCGACACCTCCGAGCTCTTCTTCGACAATGTCGAGGTGCCGCCCGAGAACATCCTCGGCGGCGAGGAGGGGCGCGGCTTCTACCAGATGATGGAGCAATTGCCGCAGGAAAGGCTGATCATCGCCTGCGGGGCCCAGGGAGCAATGGAAGGCGGCGTTGAGCGCACCCTTCGCTATACCTCCGAACGCCAGGCCTTCGGAGGCCCGATCCTGCAATTCCAGAACACCCGCTTCAAGCTGGCCGAATGCCTGACCAAGACGAAGGTCGCCCGCGCCTTCCTCGACGAGTGCATCGCCGAGCATATCGCCGGCAGGCTGACCGTCGAAAAGGCGGCGATGGCGAAATACTGGCTGACCGATGCGCAATGGGAGGTGCTCGACGAGTGCGTGCAGCTCCATGGCGGCTATGGCTACATGGCCGAATACGACATCGCCGGGATGTGGGCCGATGCCCGCGTGCAGCGCATCTATGGCGGCACCAACGAGATCATGAAGGAGCTGATTTCGCGGCAATTCGGCAAGGAAGGCGCCTCGCAATGACCGACCTTGCAGCTGCAGCGTGGCGATGCCTCCGGCGGGAGTATTTCGGGCAAGATGAAGAATGGCCCGTCCACCCCGCCCCGTCCGCTGGCCGCTTGGCATCCGGGACGGGACAGGGCTTCACCTTGCGCGGTCATCGGCTCTCCAGCCTGTACCGCGCCTCCTACAGAACCCGATCGAGGTTAACCCCGGGTAAACGCGCCCCTACTTCATCTTGCCGGAAATACTCAAACGCAAAGGCCGCCAAAGGCGCCACATCGGGAGGACGCACATGACCATTCAACTCTACTGCTTCGGCGAAAGCGGCAATGCCTACAAGGCGGCGCTGGCTCTGGAGCTCTCCGGCCTCGACTGGACGCCGGTCCATGTCGATTTCTTCGGCGGGGAGACCCGCACCGACAGCTATCGTGCCGAGATCAACGAAATGGGCGAGGTGCCCGTTCTGATCGACGGGGATTTCAAGACCTCGCAATCCGGCGCAATCCAGGCCTATGTGACCGAGAAGTCCGGCAAGTTCGGCGGCAAAAGCCATGCCGAGAACTACGAGGCGTTCCGCTGGGTGCTGTGGGACAATCACAAGCTCTCCAGCCAGGCCGGGATGACCCGCTTCCTGATGAATTTCCTGCCCGAGGAGAAGCGTCCGGCCGAGGTGATCGCCTTCCTGCACGGCCGGCTGAAAGCCGCCTATCAGGTTCTGAACGCGCATCTGGAAGGGCGCGACTGGATCGTTGGCGACGGGATCACCAATGCCGATCTCTCCTGCTGCGGCTATCTCTTCTATCCCGAGCCCTTCGGTTTCGACCGGAAGGACTGGCCCGATATCGACCGGTGGCTTTCGAACATCGAAACCACGCCGGGCTGGAAACACCCCTACGACCTGATGCCCGGCAGCCCCGCCGACCGGGCCTGAGAAAGGAGACATGATGTCTGACGCCTATATCTACGACGCCATCCGCACCCCCCGCGGCAAGGGCCGCAAGGATGGCGCCCTGCAGGAGGTGACCGCCCTGCGCCTGTCGGCCCAGGTGCTCGACGCGCTGAAATCCCGCAACGGGCTCGACGGGCTGGCGGTGGAGGACGTGATCTGGGGCAACGTCACCCAGGTGGGCGAGCAAGGCGGCTGTCTGGCCCGTACCGCGGTTCTGGCCTCGGAGCTTGACGAGCGTATTCCGGGCCTTGCGATCAACCGTTTCTGCGCCTCCGGGCTGGAGGCGGTAAACCTCGCAGCCAACCAGGTGCGCGGCGGGGCGGGCGAGGCCTATATCGCCGGCGGGGTCGAGATGATGGGGCGCGTGGCCATGGGCTCGGACGGGGCGGCCATCGCCGTCGATCCCTCGGTCGCCATGGAGAGCTATTTCGTGCCGCAGGGCATCGCGGCCGACATCATCGCCACCGAATACGGTTTTTCCCGCGACGCGGCCGACGCGCTGGCCGTGGAAAGCCAGAAGCGCGCGGCGAAAGCCTGGAAGGAGAAGCGGTTCGACAAGTCGATTGTCCCCGTCAAGGACCAGAACGGGCTGACCATCCTCGACCGCGACGAATACATGCGCCCCGACACCGACATGCAGGCGCTCGGCAGCCTAAACCCCGCGTTCCAGCAGATCGGCGAGGTGATGCCGGGCTTTGACGCGGTGGCAAAGCTGAAATACCCGCATCTGGAGAAAATCGAGCATATCCACCACGCCGGCAATTCCAGCGGCATCGTCGATGGGGCTGCGGGGCTTCTGGTTGGCTCGAAGGCCTTTGGCCAGAAATACGGCCTCATCCCCCGCGCCCGCATCCGGCAGACCACCAAAATCGGCACCGATCCGACGATCATGCTGACGGGTCCGGTGCCGGCCACGCGCAAGGCACTGGCCGACGGCGGCATGGAGATCGACGATATCGACCTTTTCGAGGTTAACGAGGCGTTTTCGGCGGTGGTGCTGCGTTTCATGCAGGCCTTCGACGTGGATCACGACCGCGTCAACGTGAACGGCGGCGCCATCGCAATGGGCCACCCGCTGGGCGCCACCGGCGCCATGATCCTCGGCACACTGCTCGATGAGCTGGAGCGCACCGGCAAGGGCACCGGCCTCGCCACGCTCTGCGTCGCCTCGGGCATGGGCGCGGCCACGATCATCGAGAGGGTCTGAGCCATGGGCGTGATCGACGTGGACAAGGTGCCGGTCAGGACCGGCTCGATCTATCCCGAACCTTACGCCAGCGAGATGGACGGGCGGTCGTCGCTGCGGCTGGGCGATGCGGGCGGGCTCACCCAGTTCGGCGCCAATCTGGTGATCCTTGAGCCGGGCGCGAAATCCTCGCTGCGGCACTGGCACCATCACGAGGACGAGTTCGTGATGGTGACGCAAGGGGAATGCACGCTGGTGACGGACGAGGGCGAGACGCCGATGCGCCCCGGCGATTGCGCCGCCTTCCCGGCGGGCGAGGCCAACGGGCACCAGCTGATCAACAAGAGCGGCGCCGAGGCGCGGTTCCTCGTCGTCGGATCGCGTCGGAACCCCGAGCGCGCCACCTATTCCGATGTCGACCTCGAGGTCGAACTGAAGGACGGGCGGGCCAGCTTCACCCACAAGGACGGCCGCCCCTACGAAACCCCCGGAAAGGGAAGCGAGACATGACCGATTTCACGATGGAAAAGGGCGCCGACGGCGTCGCTGTCATCACCTGGAACACCGAAGGCAAGTCCATGAACGTGATGACGATGGAAGCCTGGCCGGAACTCGACGGGCTGATCGACGACGCGCTGGCCGACGAGGCGGTGAAGGGCGTCGTCATCACCTCCGGCAAGGAGGGGTCTTTCGCCGGGGGGATGGACCTCAACGTCATAGCGAAAATGAAGGAGATGGCCGGCGACGAGCCCGCCCGCGGTCTGTTCGAGGGCGTGATGGGAATTCACGGCATCCTGCGCAAGATCGAACGTGCGGGGATGGACGACAAGAACAGGGGCGGCAAGCCCATCGCCGCCGCCCTGCCCGGCACCGCGCTCGGCATCGGGCTGGAGCTTCCGCTCGCCTGCCACCGCATCTTCGCCGCCGACAACCCCAAGGCCAGGATCGGCCTGCCTGAGATCATGGTGGGCATCTTCCCCGGCGCGGGCGGCACCACGCGGCTGGTGCGCAAGATGGGCGCGATGGCGGCCTCGCCGCTGCTGCTTCAGGGCAAGCTGAACGATCCGAAGAAGGCGAAAAGCGCGGGCGTGGTCGACGAGGTCGTTCCGGCGGACGAATTGCTCGACCGCGCCAAGGAATGGGTCCTGTCGGACCCCGCCATTGTCAAACCGTGGGACGAGAAGGGCTACAAGATGCCCGGCGGTGCCCCTTATCACCCGGCGGGCTTCATGACCTTCGTCGGCGCCAGCGCCATGGTAAACAAGGAAACCCAGGGCGCCTTTCCGGCGGCAAGGGCGCTCCTTTCGGCGGTCTATGAGGGCGCGCTGGTGGATTTCGACACCGCGCTCAGGATCGAGGCGCGCTGGTTCACCAATGTGTTGATGAACCCGTCCTCCTCGGCGATGATCCGGTCGCTCTTCGTCAACAAGGAGGCGCTGGAGAAAGGCGCCAACCGACCCGACGTGCCGGACCAGAAGGTCCGGAAACTGGGCGTTCTGGGCGCCGGCATGATGGGCGCGGGCATCGCGCTCGTCTCGGCCATGGCGGGCATCGAGGTGGTGCTGATCGACCAGAAGCAGGAGGCGGCGGACAAGGGCAAAGCCTATACCGCCAGCTACATGGACAAGGGCATCAAGCGCGGCAAGGCCACCGAAGAAAAGAAGGCCGCCGCCCTCGACCTCATCACCGCCACCACCGATTACGCGGCGCTCGCAGGCTGCGACCTGATCGTCGAGGCGGTGTTCGAGGATCCCAAGGTCAAGGCCGAGGTGACGAAACAGGCGCTGGCCCATGTGGGACCCGACTGCATCTTCGCCACCAACACCTCTACCCTGCCGATCACCGAGCTTGCGAAAGCGTCCGACACCCCCGGGCAGTTCATCGGCATCCACTTCTTCTCGCCCGTCGAGAAGATGATGCTGGTCGAGATAATCAAGGGGCAGCAAACCGGCCCGCGCGCCGTGGCAAAGGCGCTGGATTTCGTCCGGCAAATCCGCAAGACACCGATCGCGGTGAACGACGCGCGTTTCTTCTACGCCAACCGCTGCATCATCCCCTATATCAACGAAGGCATCCGAATGGTGGCCGAGGGCGTCGCGCCCGCGCTCATCGACAACGCGGCACGGCAGTTGGGCTTTCCCGTGGGCCCGCTGCAACTGGTCGACGAGACTTCCATCGACCTCGGTGCCAAGATCGCCCGCGCCACCCGCGCGGCGATGGGCGACGCCTACCCCGACGCGGCCATCGACGAGGTGATCTTCTGGATGGAAGGCGAGGGCCGTCTGGGCCGCAAGGCCAAGGCCGGGTTCTACGACTATGACGAGGCCGGCAAGCGGCAGGGTTACTGGCCCGGTCTGGCCGAGAGATTTCCGCGCGCCGAAACCCAGCCCGATCTGATCGCCGTCCAGCACCGGCTGATGTTCGTTCAGGCGCTGGAGGCCGTACGCGCGCTTGAAGAAGGCGTGCTCGAGGACATCCGCGAGGGTGATGTGGGCGCCATCCTCGGCTGGGGTTTCGCGCCGTGGTCGGGTGGGCCGTTCTCCTGGCTCGACATCATCGGCGCGGCCTACGCGGTCGAGCGCTGCGGGCAGTTGGCCCAGGCGCACGGGCCCCGCTTTGCCGCACCGGACCTTCTGCGCCAGATGGGCGAGACGGGCCAGAGCTTCTATGCCCGGTTCGGTTCCGCAGCACGGGCCGCCTGAGCCCCGGTCCCTCCGAAGATCGAAACCGCGCGGCCCCCTCCAAGCAGCCGCGCGGTTTCTTCGCCGGCACCGGATCAGGCCGGCATGCCGGAAACGCCTTGCCGTCTGCACGCAACCGGAACGGCGGAGGCCTCTTCCTCGATCCGCGCGGCCAAAAAACGCGCCTCGTCGATGGAGAGGATCGCATACATCGGATCCTCCGGCCGATCGCTTCCCGCAAAATCCAGCACGTTGCGCCGGGCGGGACAGAAGAACAGGCTGCCATTCTTTCCGAACACCACCTGATCGGCGGCGAAATGCAGACGGACCACCTCGAATCCCTCCTGCGGCGGCACCCGGAACGCGTTCGACAATTCGTCCATCGCCTTCGCCGGGATCAGCGAGAACGGATCGCCGAAAAGGTCTTCGGCGGCATCGCTTTCCACCATGATGTACTGGTCCGGCAGAAGGTGCATCACGTCGCGGTTGCCCAGCACGCCCACCGGCACCTCGATCGGCCAGAAACTGCGCGGGCAGGGCTCCTCCGAGATCCAGAATGGCCGCCGGTTGACCTCGGTCACCGTCTGTAGCCCGGCATCGAAGGTCAGCACCTTCTCTCCCGGCAGGATGGTTTCCACCGGGCGCCAGCCCATGGCCGTCGCGACCCGCGTGCCCGAGATCAGGCCGGACAGGACCGGCCCGGTCTCTTCTCTTTCCGCCATCTTCGACGACCAGCCGAACCCGGCGCGGGGGGTCTGACCCCCGGTCAGTGCTGAAAGGCGTCCGAACATCTGCGTACTTCCCGTAATGTAGACCGGCGGTGGCCGATCGCGTTGGATTTGAATCGAATCCAAGCGATTCCCGCGGCGCTCCCGAGTCGGAATTTGGGCGGCAATGCGGCACTGTTGACGTGAATGCCGCAATTCGCCGGTTCGCGGCAAAAATGTGGATAGTGGCGCAACGATCAGGCGGAAAATTCGTATCCGAATCGCGCGATATCCTCTGCGCACAACTCCGCCACCAGCGCCGCATCGGCATCGGAATAGTAACCGCGAGGGTCGCGCCGGCGGCGGGAGGCGTTGGTTTCGGGCAGATCCAGCCGAAACCCGAGATGCCGCCAGAGAGGCTCGGCGTCCTCTTCGAAGCGCTCCAGGCGGATGAACAGGTCGCAGCGTTCGACGCCGCCCGGCCCCGTCACGTAGCTGCCGTAGGGGTGCGCCCTGAACGAGGCCTGAACCTGCGAATCGTTCAGGAAGGTGCCGAACTCCACCGCCTTCGCCAGATGCACCGCCGGATGGTCGAAACTCTGGTCGCGCAGCCAGTGGTAGTAGCTCACCATCCGGTCCCACGGGTTGCGCACCAGCGTCACGACAAAGGCGCTCTCGATGACCTCCCGGCTGACCAGCCCCTCGATATCCGAGAGCGTCGAATGCTTCCAGAGCCGCCCCGCCGAGGTTGCCCCCGCCACGCGCTTCCGACGCTTCTTCGCTTTCGGCGTGTCGCCGATCAGGATGTCGTCCTTCATCGCCCGCCCCTCCAGCGCCAGCGCCAGCGACGTGCCCCCGGTCTTGGGGATGTGGACGAAAATGTAATTGCGCCCGGGCGAGATGATCATGGGCGGTACGGTAGGCCGGTGGGAACGGAAGGTGAAGCCTCGAACATTCCTCCCGCCCGGACACGAGCCGCGCCAAGGTCACGGCACCGGGCAAGCGCCCTCCCCCCAATTCATCCTGCCTGGTCGCACCAAACCCTTTGCTTTGCCGCGCCAAATGCGCAATATCCCGGCTGATCTGACACCTGCCGCAAAAAGGGGAGAGCGACATGGGATGGATGAAGGACGAAACCGGCCTTGAGAAGAACGCGGCGAATTTCGTACCGCTGACGCCGCTATCGCATCTGCGCCGGGCCGCGCATCTTTTCCCCGATTACGAGGCGCTGGTCTACAAGAGCTTCCGCAAGACCTATGCCGAGTATCACGCGCGCTGTACCCGCCTCGCCTCGGCCCTGACGAAACTGGGGGTAGAGCCCGGCGACGTGGTGGCGACGCTGCTGCCCAACATCCCCGCCCATGCCGAGGCGCATTTCGGCGTGCCCGCCTGCGGTGCGGTTCTGAACGCCATCAACACGAGGCTCGAATCCGACACCGTCGCCTATATCTTCGGCCATGGCGAGGCCAAGGTCGCGCTGATCGACAGCGCGCTCCTTCCCGTCACGCTGGAAGCGATCGGCAAGATGGAGGGGCCCGGCCCCAAGATCATCGAGGTGCCCGACCCGGTGGCCGGCATCGAGGCCAGCGGCGATCACATGACCTACGAAGACCTCCTCGCCACCGGCGACCCGGACTTCGACTGGATCCTGCCGCAGGACGAATGGGAAAGCCTGGCGCTCAACTATACGTCCGGCACCACCGGGCGGCCCAAGGGCGTGGTCTATCACCACCGCGGCGCGTATCTCATGACCATGGGCACGGCGATCAGCTGGCCCGTGCCGCGCGGGGCGAAATACCTCACCATCGTGCCGCTCTTCCACTGCAACAACTGGAACCATACTTGGCTGATGCCAATGGTGGGGGGGACCGTGGTCTGCTGCCGCGACATCACCGCGAAGAACATCTATGACGCCATCGCCGACGAGGGGGTCACCCATTTCGGCGCCGCGCCCATCGTTCTGAACGCCATCGTCAATTCCAAACCCGCCGACCGGCGCGAGTTCGACCACATCGTCGAGGTCTTCACCGCCGGCGCGCCGCCCCCCGCTGCCACGCTCGCCGCCATCGAGCCGCTTGGCTTCAACGTGACGCAGGTCTACGGGCTCACCGAAACCTACGGCCATGTCACCGAATGCATCTGGCACGAACGCTGGAACGACCTGCCCGACGACGACCGCTACGGCATCAAGGCCCGCACCGGCGTGCTGATGCCGATGATGGAGGACATCACCTCGATGGACCCCGAGACGATGACCCAGATCCCGATGGACGGCACCGCCCAGGGCGAGATCATGATCCGCGGAAATGCGGTGATGAAGGGCTATCTGAAGAACCCCGAGGCCACGGAAGAGGCCTTCCGCGGCGGCTATTTCCATTCCGGCGACATCGCCCTTCAGCATGAGGACGGTTACCTGCGCATCGCCGACCGGGCCAAGGACATCATTATCTCGGGCGGCGAGAACATCAGCTCGATCGAGGTCGAAGGCGTGCTGATGAAGCACCCCGCAGTCCTGCTCTGCGCGGTCGTCGCGAAACCGGACGAGAAATGGGGCGAGGTGCCCTGCGCCTTCGTCGAGATCAAGGAGGGCGCGACCGCGACCGAGGCCGAGATCATCGCCTTCGCCCGGGAACGTCTGGCGGGCTTCAAGACCCCCAAGGCGGTGGTGTTCACCGAACTGCCCAAGACCTCGACCGGCAAGATCCAGAAATTCGAGCTGCGCAAGGGGCTGACGGCGGGGTGAGGACGGCGGCCGGGAGGTGCGCTGAAGCGCACCCTACGGGGCACGGGGCCTTGCGCGGCACAGGGTGGGCATTCTGCCCACCATTTCGCAAGCCGACAGGGTGCAGTTGCGGCCCCTGTGCAACCGGCCCGATGCCGGCATGTTCGGAGAAAGGCAAGGCGGTGACTGGCATGAAACGAGAGGCCTCCTGCTCATGCGGCCATCTGCGGCTGCTTTGCGATGGCGAGCCGGAGTTGGTGTCAATGTGCCACTGCATCGCCTGCCAGCGCAGAACCGGCGCCCCCTACGGCATCGCGGCGTTCTTTTCCAAGACGAAGGTCCGCGTCGAAGGAAGCTACAGGACCTTCCGGCGCTCCTCCGATACCGGGTTCGACCTGCTGTTCCATTTCTGCGGCGATTGCGGGTCCACCGTTTTCTGGGAACCTCTGCGCAAACCCGACATGTTTGCGGTCGGCATCGGGTCATTCGGCGATCCCGGGTTTCCCGGGCCCGCGCAGGAAGTCCATACCGAATACCGCCATCATTGGGTCACGCCGTTGCCGTATCGGGGCAGTTGAAGGGCCCCTCGTCCCGTTGCGGCCCTCCCAACGTGTCGTGGCGCCCCCGACCGCCCGCCACATTCACCCCGGCCTCGGTCGCGCTCCGAACCGACGCGATACCGACACGTCGCCGCCGCGATGCCGCCGCCCGATCCCAGCAAATCCACGCCATTTACCTTCGAAACACCCCCGTCACCCGGCAATTGCCGCCTGCCATCCCCCCGTGCTAAGCTTCACCCAAAGAGGCAGAGCAGGCCCGCACCGCCATGACGGCACTCAAGGAATACCAGCGGCTGGAAGCCACGGGGCTCTGGCGCCCCCACCCGGAGGCGCAGCGCACCGAGGTGATCGTGTCCATCGGCGATGCGACGCTGGTGATTTCCGACCTTCAGGGGCGCGCGCTGACCCATTGGTCCCTGGCGGCGGTCGAGCGGGGCAACCCCGGCACCCGCCCGGCGCTCTACCACCCCGATGGCGACCCGGGCGAGACGCTGGAACTTGACGACAGCGAAAAGGACATGATCGTCGCCATCGAGCGGCTGCGCGCGGCGATCGAGCGCCGCCGCCCGCATCCCGGACGCCTGCGGCTGTTGATTCTTCTGCTGGTTCTGGCGGTCGTCGCCGCATCGGCGATGCTCTGGGTGCCGGAGGCGCTGCGCCGGCACGCGGTCAGCGTGGTGCCCGAGGTCAAGCGGGCCGAGATCGGCGCCGCGCTCTTCCGGCATATCCAGCAGGTCAGCGGGCCGCCCTGCACCACGCCCGACGGCCGCGCCGCGCTCGACCGGCTGGCGCGCCGCATCCCGGCGCCCGACGGGCCCGGGCATCTGGCGGTGTTGCGCGACGGGATACAGGGCACGGCGCATCTGCCGGGCGCGACCATCCTGATTGGCCGCAGGCTGGTGGAGGACTATGACGAACCCGACGTGGTCGCGGGGTATCTGGTCGCCGAACGTCTGCGCGCGGAAACCAAGGACGCGCTGGCCGACCTGCTGGAGGCCAGTCCCGTTTGGGCCAGTTTCCGGCTGCTCACCACGGGCGACCTGGATGACCCGACTCTGAGGCGCTATGCCGAAACCCTGCTCACGCGGCCACCGCGCCCGCTGGACGATGCCACGCTGCTTGCCGGGTTCGAAGCCTGGGGCGTGCGCTCCACCCCATATGCCTATGCCCGCGACATCTCGGGGGAGAAGACGATCGGCCTGATCGAGGCCGACCCCTTTGCGGCAGAGACGCCGCCGCCTGTTCTGAGCGATTCCGACTGGCTGCGCCTGCAGGCGATCTGCGGCGGCTGATGCCGCCGCGTCTTCGTTTTCTACTTGCGCAGGACCGCCTGGGTATAGCCCAGGCCGCGCACTCGTCGCAGACCGCTGTCAAGCTGCGACTGCGTGCTGAAGGGTCCAGCCAGCACGAGGGTCAGCTTCTGACCCTTCTGGGTAATCTTGCCCATGCGCGCGGGCAGACCGGAATTGGCGAGTTTCTGCGCCACGCTCCGGGCATTGGCCACATCGGTAAAGGCACCCAGTTGGACATAACGGTGGCTGGCCTGACGCGCCGACGCCTCGGGCCTGGGCTCGGCCCTGGCCATCTGCGTGGCAGCCGGGGCCGGGGCCTGGCCTTTGGTTGACACTGTCGCCGGTGCCTGGCCCTTGGTCGAGACCGTCGCCGCGGCCGTTCCCTGCTGGGCATAGCTGGTATAAGGGTACTGAAGGCCCGGATAGTCCCGCGTCACCACCTGGCCGGTTTCGCGCACGATAAGACGGCGCGGAACGGTCTTGGTCCAGATCAGATCCATCTGCGCCTTGCCGGCGAAGGTCTGATGCGCGCGATGGGGGTTGAGCCTGTCGTCTTCCCAGATCGACGCATAGCCCTCGGGCACATAGACGCCCTGAGTGCTGGTCTTCTGCATCGCATAGACATGCTTCGGCGCGACGCGCGGGGCGGTCGTGGCGTAGGTACCGGTGCGATATGACGCGGCCGAGCCCGCGGGAACCGCACCATAACGCCAGACGGTCGCGTTGGGGCCGGCGGTGGCGCGTTCTGTCACGTGCGGCGCCGTTTGCGGGCCGCAGCGGACGGCATAGCCGCGATGGGTCAGGTACTGCCCGGATATCACGCTGCCGCCGCGGCAGTCGGCCACCTGAACGCGCTTCGGCGCAGGGGCGGGTGCGGGTGCGGGCGTGGCCACGACGATCGTCTTCGGAGCGGCAGGCACCGCCGGGGCCGGCGCGGGCGCCGGGGCGCTTCGATAGGCCGGCGTGCTGACGACCTTGGGCGCGGGCGCGGGTGCAGCAGCGGGCCTCGCCGCGGGTACCGTGATGACCTTCGGCGGTGGCGATGCCGTCGCGACCGGCTGCGTTTTCGCCGCCGCGGCGGCCGAGGCCGACAGGGTCGGCTGCTGGCCGCAGATATGATCGCGGCCGCGGGTCACACGCGGAATCCATGTCACCGCACCGTCAACGCCGGCACGGATGAACACGCAGCCCTTGCTGTCGACATATTGGCGACCGGTGTAGGATGCCGGCGGAAACTCCGCCGGTATGGCCTTCTTCAATCCTTGGGCCTGGACAACGCCAGACCCGCAAGACACGGCGATGGCAGCCGCCGCCAGAACGCTTGCAAATCTCATTTTACCCCCAGAGTCAGTGGGTCGAGACTGCCCTATAATCCGGTGGTAGTAAACAGATTCTGTCTATTTGGTTCCAAACATGCGATCGCCCGCATCGCCCAGACCGGGCAGGATATATCCCTTGTCGTTCAGCCTGTCGTCCAGTGCGGCGGTGACGATAGGCACATCCGGATGCGCCTCCTTCATCCGCTCCACCCCTTCCGGCGCAGCCAGAAGGCAGAGGAAGCGGATATCCCTGGCCCCTTCCTGCTTGATCATCTCCACCGCCGCGGCCGAGGAATTGCCGGTGGCGAGCATCGGGTCGACCACGATCGACAGCCGCTCTCCCAGCATGTCGGGCACCTTGAAGTAGTACTTTACCGGCTTCAGCGTCTTTTCGTCCCGAAAGAGCCCGACAAACCCCACCCGGGCCGAGGGTATCAGCTCCAGCATCCCGTCCAGCAGCCCGTTTCCCGCCCGCAGAATGGAAATCAGCGCCAGTTTTCGTCCTGCCAGCACCGGCGCGTCCATCTTCTGCAGCGGGGTTTCGATGGGCCGGGTGGTCATCGGCAACTCATGCGTGACCTCATACGCCAGAAGCTGGCTGATCTCTCGCAGAAGCTGGCGGAAAACGGCCGTGGAGGTGTCGCGCTGGCGCATTAGCGTCAGCTTGTGCTGCACCAGCGGGTGTTTCACGATGGTCAGATGGTCCTGCATGTCCGGTCGGCCCCCCGTTGTCGATTGCGCCCCCTTTTCCCCCAAAGGCCGGCCAAGGGCAACAACGCTATCGCACCGCTCGGGGCAGGAAGCTGCGGCCGGGGCCCCGTTCGGCCAGGCCCAGATGCGCGGCGGCGCTGGCCGCGACATCGACGAACGCCACCTGCCCGATTCCGCCCCGCCCCGCGCCGGCCACCAGAACCGGCACCCGCTCGCGCGTGTGATCGGTGCCCCGCCAGGTGGGATCGTTTCCGTGATCGGCGGTCAGGATCATCAGATCGCCGGAATTGAGGC
>JAUIBJ010000626.1 GCA_030428025.1 Alphaproteobacteria bacterium | reverse complement strand
TGTACGGGATCAAGGATGGAAGCCCGTCGCATTACGCTTTGACCTACAACGATTTTTCGTCGCTGGCGCAGGCCTACGGCAAGGTCGGCGGGCTTGACCGCGTGGCAACGGTGGTGAACGCCATCCGTGCCGACCGGCCCGACGCGATCCTGCTCGACGGCGGCGACACCTGGCACGGCTCCTATACCTGCTATCACACCGAAGGGCAGGACATGGTCAACGCGATGAACGCGCTCAAGCCCGACGCGATGACCTTCCACTGGGAATTCACCCTGGGCCAGGACCGGGTGCGCGAACTGGTCGAGGGGCTGCCCTTCGCCGCACTCGGCCAGAACATCTTCGACGCCGAATGGGACGAGCCGTCGGAGGAGTTCGCCGATTACAGCTTCTTCGAACGCGGCGGCGCCAAGATCGCCGTGATCGGGCAGGCCTTCCCCTACATGCCCATCGCCAACCCCGGCTGGATGTTCCCCGATTTCAGCTTCGGCATCCGCGACGAGCGCATGCAGGAAATGGTCGACGAGGTGCGCAGTGAGGGCGCCGATCTGGTGGTCGTGCTCAGCCATAACGGCTTCGACGTGGACAAGCAGATGGCCAGCGTGGTCAGCGGCATCGACGTGATCCTGTCGGGCCACACCCACGACGCGCTGCCCGAGCCCGTGCTGGTGGGCGACACGATCATCGTGGCCAGCGGCAGTAACGGCAAGTTCGTCAGCCGGGTGGATCTCGACGTGCAGAACGGCCGGATGATGGGTTTCCGCCACAAGCTGATCCCGGTCTTCTCGGACGTGATCGAACCCGATGCGGAAATGGCCGCGCTGATCGACGCCGAGCGCGCGCCGCATGAGGAAGCGCTGGGGGAGGTGATCGGCCAGACCGACAGCCTGCTCTACCGCCGGGGCAATTTCAACGGCTCGTGGGACGATCTGATCTGCGACGCGCTGCTGTCTGAACGCGAGGCCGATATCGCCATGTCGCCCGGCGTTCGCTGGGGCCCCAGCCTGATCCCCGGCGATGACATCACCCGCGAGGATATCTGGAACGTCACTTCGATGACCTATCCCAAAGCCTACCGCACCGAGATGACCGGCGAATTCATCAAGGTCGTGCTCGAGGACGTGGCCGACAACCTGTTCAATCCCAACCCCTATTACCAGCAGGGCGGCGACATGGTGCGCATCGGCGGCATGGGCTATGCCATCGACGTCTCCAAGCCGCAGGGCCAGCGGATTTCCGACATGACCCTGTTGAAGACGGGCGAGGCCATCGACCCCGCGAAAACCTATGTCGTGGCCGGCTGGGCCAGCGTCAACGAGGGTACCGAGGGCCCGCCGATCTGGGATGTGGTGGAAGCGCATATCCGCAAGCTGGGCACTGTCAGCCTTTCCGAAAACACGAGCGTCAAAGTGACGGGCGTTTGAAACAGACGATCAAGGAGACCTGAGAAAGATGTCAGAGAGCTTCATGAAGAAAGCCACCTCGCGCCGGGCCTTCCTGCGCGGCAGCGCGGCGGCGGCCGCGGGCGCCGTGGCGGCGGGAACCGGCGCGGCCAGGGCCGCCGGGCCCGACCCGCTTATCACCGAGGTGCAGGACTGGGCCACCGGTCTTGGAGACGGGGTGGACGCCACCCCCTACGGCCTGCCGATCCGGTTCGAGGACGACGTGATTCGCCGCAACGTGGAATGGCTGACCGCCGATACGATCAGTTCGATCAACTTCACGCCGATCCATGCGCTCGACGGCACCATCACGCCCCAGGGCTGCGCCTTCGAGCGGCACCATTCCGGCGCCATCGAACTGCGCAAGGAAGACTACCGGCTGATGATCAACGGCATGGTCGACACGCCCCTTGTCTTTACCTACGAGGATCTCACCCGCTTCCCGCGCGAAAACCACGTCTATTTCTGCGAATGTGCGGCCAATACCGGCATGGAATGGGCCGGTGCACAGCTGAACGGGGCGCAGTTCACGCACGGTATGATCCACAATATGGAATACACCGGCGTTCCGCTGCGCACCCTGCTGGAAGAGGCCGGGCTCGGCACCGCCGGCGACTTGGCCGACAAATGGGTCTATGTCGAGGGCGCCGACGCCTCGTCGAACGGTCGCTCGATACCGATGGACAAGGCGCTCGACGACGTGCTGGTGGCGTTCAAGGCCAATGGCGAGGCCCTGCGCAAGGAACATGGCTATCCCGTGCGCCTGGTCGTGCCGGGCTGGGAAGGCAACATGTGGGTGAAATGGCTGCGCCGGGTCGAGGTGATGGACGGCCCCGTGGAAAGCCGCGAGGAGACCAGCAAATACACCGACACGCTGGCCGATGGCACCTCCCGCAAATGGACATGGGAGATGGACGCGAAATCGGTCGTCACGCAGCCCAGCCCGCAATCGCCCATCACTCACGGGCCCGGTCCGCTGGTGATTTCCGGTCTCGCGTGGTCGGGCCGGGGGGCGATCACCCGGGTGGATGTCTCGACCGATGGCGGCAAGAGCTGGCAGACGGCGCGGCTGGCCCGCCCGGGCGAGACCAAGGCGCTGACGCGTTTCTATCTGGATATCGAGTGGGACGGCAGCGAAATGCTGCTGCAATCCCGCGCCATGGACGAGACGGGCTATGTGCAGCCCACCAAGGCGGCCCTGCGCGAGGTTCGCGGCGAGAACTCGATCTATCACAACAACTGTATTCAGACCTGGTGGGTCCGCGAGACCGGGGAGGCTGAAAATGTCGAAGTATCTTAACGCCACCGCGCTGGCCTGCGCCCTCAGCCTCGCAGCCGCGCCGGCGCTGGCCGACAAGTTCGGCCTCGGCCGCCCGGCTCTTCCCGAAGAGCTTGCCGCCTGGGATCTGGATGTCTCTCCCGATGGCACCGGCCTGCCCGTGGGGTCGGGCTCGGTCGAGGACGGCGAGATGCTGTTTTCGGAAAACTGCGCCGTCTGTCACGGCGAATTCGCCGAAGG
>JAUIBJ010000625.1 GCA_030428025.1 Alphaproteobacteria bacterium | reverse complement strand
TGGCCCCGTCCTCCTCGATCCGCGAGCGGAGCATCAGCCTGTCCCAATGGCCGGCGACCTCGTCCATGGGCCAGAAGACCGGCGCGATGGGCTTTTCGCAGATCTGCTTGGCCACCGCGATCCCCTGCTTTTCAAGTTCCCGGTCGGTGTGGTCCGAGCCGGCACCGACCCACATTCGGCCGTCGATCATCGTCACGACGAATTCGACCTCGCCGCTGGTGGCCCCGCCGCTGACCTCGATGCAGTCGGCGGTGGTCAGCCGGGCCACCGCGTTGCGGTACAAGATCGGAGTGCGGGCCGGGCGCGGAATGCCCATTTCCTCGAGCTCTCGGATATGGGCCTCCATCGCGTCCACGTCGCGGGCCGTCCAGCCCATGACCAGCAGACGCCGCGCCGCGAATTCCACCTCGCGCTCGCCGTCCTGCGACCTGAGCGTCACCGCGATCCGCTTTTCGGCCTCTGCCATTGGGCAATCCTTTCCTGTTCCGTCAAGGCTGGCCCGGTTCAGGCCTCGCCTTCCAGCATCTCGCGCAGCTTGAAGCGCATGATCTTGCCCGATCCGGTTCTGGGGATCTCCTCGACCAGTTCGACCTTCGCGGGCACCTTGTAAGCCGACAGATGTGCCGCGCAATGCGCCTTCACCGCCTCTTCCTCGACCGTCTTGCCGGGCTGGGGCACGATGAAGGCCACCGGCACCTCGCCAAGCCCCTCGTCCGCGATGCCCACGATGGCACAATCGAGCACCTCGTCAAGCTCAGTCACCGTTTCCTCGACCTCGGCCGGCGCGATGTTCTGCCCACCCCGGATGATGATCTCCTTCACACGGCCGGTGATGGTGATGAAGCCGTTGCGGTCGCTGCGGGCCAGATCGCCGGTGTGATACCACCCGTCGCGCAGCACCGCCTCGGTCGCCTCGGGCTTGCGGTTGTAGCCGATCATCAGGTTGGGCCCCCGACAGATCAGTTCGCCCTCCTCGCCGAAGGGCACATCCTTGCCCGTGGCCGGATCGATGATGCGCAGTGCCAGCCCCAGAAGCGGCAGGCCGCAGGAGCCGGGCACGCGGGCGGTGCCGGGCCAGTTCATCGTCACCATGGTCGACATCTCGGTGATGCCGTAACCGTCGAGCAGTTGGACACCGAAGCGCTTCTCGAAATCGTTGGTCAGCGTGCCCGACAGGATTGCCCCGGCAGAGATGCAATGCCGCATGCCCTTGAAAAGATCCTTCTCGTCCCCCGCCGCCTGCATCAGATAGTGGAACATGGTGGGCACGCCCGGCATCAGCGTGAACTCGCCGCTCTTCAGAAGCTCTATCGCGCCCTTCGTCGAAAAGCGCTCCATCAGATAGGCCTCGGCGCCCGTGGCCAGCACGGCAAGCACAGGCAGGGTCAAAGCATAGGAATGGAAAAGCGGCAGCGGCGACAGCATCCGGTCGTTCTCGTCGATCCGCAGCGTCGGCCACCAGCAGGACGCCGTCGTCCACAGGATCGCGCGGGTGGAGATCAGCACGCCTTTCGGCAGCCCGGTCGTGCCGGAGGTGTAGATGATGTAAGAGACCGCGTCGATATCTTCGGGCGGCAGGTCGACCCCCTCCGCCGGGCTGGCGCCGAGCGCCGCGAAATCTTCCTCGTCCGATCCTTCGGGCGGATCGGTCAGGATGCGCCTGACCGGTCCGGTGCCGTTCCTTTCGATCTCGTCCAGCAACTCGCAGCGATCCGCCCGGGTGACGACGATGCCGCATTGGGCATCGCCGATCCGATAGCCGGCCTCGCTCGCGGTGCAGGCGGCGCCGATCGGCACCGCGATGCCGCCGGCCCGAACAGCCGCCAGGGTCGCGACGATCCAGTCTACGCTGTTGGGAAGCCACACCGCCACGACCGGCTGCGCGCCGCCCGACAGCTTGCGCAGCCACATCGCCAGATGGCGCGTATCGCGTTCCAGTTCGCCATAGGTGATGGCGCGGTTCGCGTCCCTGTAGGCCACCTTGTCGGGAAAGCGCCCGGCCTGGCGTTCCAGAAGCTCCGATACCGGTGCAACGAGTTCGCTTCTGATCATCGTCTTCCTCCCCTGACCGCCCGTGGCCTTCAGACCATGCTGAAGCCGCCGTTGACGCTGATCACCTGACCGGTGATCCATCCCGCTCCTTCGGATGACAGGAAGGCCACCATGGGCGACACGTCCCCCGGCTTGCCGATGCGCTTCATCGGATAGGCCTTCAGGATTCGGTCCATGTGCTTGGCCAGAAATTCCGGATCCTGGTGCCCCGTCTCAACAAGCCCCAGCGCGATGGTGTTCACCGTGACTTTGAAGCGGCCCAGTTCCTTGGCCATCGACTTGCCCAGCGCGATCGTCCCCCCGCGCGCCGTTGCGGCGATGGAGATGTTGGCCTCGCCGATGCGCGAGCTGTCGCCGACGATGTTGATGATCCGGCCGCCTTCCTGCCTGACCATGTGCCGGGCCGCGGCATGCGAACAGTTCAGCGCGCCGTAAAGGCAGACGTCGATCTGCGGCTTCCAGTCCTGGGGTTCCGACTCGACGAAGCGCTGGTATTTCACCAGACCGGCGTTGTTGACGAGGATATCCAGGCTGCCCCACTCGGCCGCGACGCCGTCGATCATCGCCTTGACGTCGTCATAGCTGCTGATATCGGCCTTCCACGCCTTTGCCTCGCCACCGGCGGATGTGATCTCGTCCACCAATGCGGCGGCTTCGGCCTCCGAACTGCGGTAGTTGACGGCGACCCTTGCGCCCTCCGCCGCCAGCACCCGGGCTATGTCGCCCCCCACGTCGCGCCCGCCGCCGGTGACCAGCGCCACCTTGCCGTCAAGACCAAGTTCCATCCGTCATCCCTCCCTTTCGTGCCGGACCGGGCGCCGCCCCCTCCCGGGGCTATTCATAGGCCTCGCGGCCGGTTCTCAGGCGCTGCCATTGCTCGTCGTCATGGCCGCAGATGATGGTGGCCCCCGCCGC
>JAUIBJ010000624.1 GCA_030428025.1 Alphaproteobacteria bacterium | reverse complement strand
GGGTCGCGGATCTCCGCCCAGACCGCCGCGACCGGCGCGCCCACCTCGAAGCTGCGTTCGATCCGCATTGCCCGGTCAGACGATCTTGATCCGCTCGACGATCATCTTCGGGTCGACGATCCGGCCCTTCTCGATGACCGTCTTGCCGTCCAGTGCGACGGTGCAGTCGCGCATCGGCACATCGTAATGCCCGCGCGTGGCCCGCTTGCCGCCGCCTTGCGTGTTCGGGCCGGTGGAGAACAGGAAATTGCCCGGGAAGGTCCGCATCGAGGCGCGGTGACGCTCCGGCAGGTCGCCGTTCAGGGCCAGCGCATGCCACATCGCCTGCGGGTTCAGCCCCCAGCCCAGATGCGACAGCGCATAGGGGTCGCGGTCGTCCGGGCCCTCCTTGTTGTCCTCCAGCCAGTCGCGCATCAGCTTGGCGTCCAGCCCACCCTCGATACTGGTGATGAAGCCGTTCTCGACCACCAGATGCACGGGATCGACCACATAGCGGCAATAGGGCAGGATGACGATGTCGCCGGGCTGGAACACCACCGTGCCATTGGCAGAGCCCTCGTTGGGGAAGGTGTGGATATGCCCCCCGCCCCAGTGGTCGAAATGCCCGGGCTCGTCGGCAAAGCCCCATTGCGTCATCACCGGGTATTGGCCGCGGCTGTAGCGCAGGTCCGTCCCCGCCTCGGAGGTGACATGCACATCGGTGGTGTTGCTATAAAGCTCGTGGGCGTATTTGCAGGCGTCCTTCAGGCCCGGCGGCGACATCAGCTGTTCCAGTTCGTCCGGCGCGTCGATGATCATCAGCACGCGCGCGCCCGCCTCCATCACGTCCTTCAGCCACCGGGTGAAGAGCGGCACGTGGAACACCACCACCAGATCGGCCTTGATCACGGCTTCCAGCGTGCCCTTGCACTGGCCCACGGTCGGCACGCCCACCTTGGTCCAGCTGGGCACCGAGTTCACGCACATTTCGTAAACATCGGCACCCAGGCTTTCGGCCGCGGCGAAGGCGGACTGGATGTATTCGCGGCGCGTGGTCAGGTCGGTGATGCAGCACACCGTTTCCCCGGCACTGACCTTCGACATCTCGAACTGTCTCTTGTAAAGGGCCGTCAGTTTTGCAGGATTCATCTCCTGCACGCGAATTCCCGCATGCGTCATCTGAAAAATCTCTCCGTTGGTGTGCGTCGCGGTCGGGCGCAGCCGATCGCCTGAGAGTTTTTTCGGTATTTTGGTACCTGTCAACAGATTACTTTTTGCGCCCGCTCGGACGAGGCCCTTTCACCGCAGGCGTCAGCCGGGTCGGCGACGGGTCTCGCCCGAGCGGCGATAGGCCTGCAGCAAATCGCGCTTGGCCTCGGCCAGCGCCTCGTCGTCAAGGGACGAGCGGTTGAGCGCCAGCATTTCCACGGCTCCGCCCTTGGGCTGGACGTTGAAGGCCTGCACCGGGGGCAGCTTGTCCGTGGGCAGGCCGAGACGCTCCAGCGCGGTGCCAAGCGGCCCGAGCCGTTCACCGCCGATCTCCTCGATCGCCGAGGCGCAGACAAGCGCGCGGCCCGAAAGACCTTCGCGCGTCTCCGCCACCACCTCGTCGAGGCGCGCGGCGGGCGCCAGCCGGGCACGGTATGTGTCGAACTCCTCGGTGATCCGCATCGAGCGCAGGTTCTGCCAGTAGACGCTGCGCAGCCAGTCCTCGGGTCGACGGGTGGTGAACCAGACGGTGATCTCGGCCGTTTCGCCGAAGCGGTCGCGCAGTACGTCGACCGCCCGACCCACCAGCGCCGGCGTGGTGGCATAGCTCCAGTTGCCCACCCGGCCGGGAATGCGTCCGATGAGCTGTTCGGAACTGATCAGCAGCGGGCGCGGGTCGTTTTCGTCGATCCCGGCCAGCGCCGTCGTCAGGCCACCCGCGAATTTCTCCAGCTTGCGCGCGGCAGGCGCGGCAGAATAGCGGCGCGCGGCGAGCACCGCCTCGGGGAAGGCGTCGGAGAAGAGCGTGCGCAGCTGCGGGTCGAGGTGATCGGCCAATTGCTTGAGGGCGTATTGCAGGCTGGTGGTGCCCGTCTTGTGGAAACCGGGATGAACCAGAACACGCATGCCGCCTCGCCCGCTGTCGTTGACTGTCGCGGCAGAGGGTAGACGCGGCGCGGGCCGGTGTGAAGGGCAGCTGTGCGCCCCCCTGCCCCGGCGGCTTGCCGAAAGGGGGTGTTACTTGGCAAGGCACTTGTTTGCTTTGGTTCCAAATACGTCCGAACAAAGCACGCTCCGCGAAACAGCGCCGCAGGTGCCACGCATCGCCGGGCCATTCACGGCACGCCAGCCCGCCCCCCGTGCGGCCAATCGCGGCCTTGCCCAGCCCCGTCAAATCCGCTTTAACTGCCCGGCAACGCGATTATCGCAGTATCTGGTCAAAAGGTTCGCACGGTGCGTTCATGCAAATAGTCCTTCACGCCGGCGCCCATGTCACCGATGAGGACAGGATCGTCACCTGTCTGCGCGCCAATGCCGAGATGCTGGCCCGCCACGGCACCGCCGTGCCGCCGCCCGACGATTACCGCATCCCGATGCGCGACATCGTCAACGCCGCCACCCAGGACGGGCCGCAGGACGGTGACCGGGCGGCGATCCTCGAAACCGTGGCGCCCGAGGGCGGGGCCGACCGCATCATTCTCTCCAACGACAGCTTCTTCGGCACCCACAAGATGGCGGTAAAACGCATGTTCTACCCCGCCGCCTGCGCGCGGCTGGAAGCCTTCTGCCGGATCTTCGGCAGCGACCAGGTGGAACTGTTCTTTGCCATCCGCAATCCGGCCACCTTCATGCCGGCGCTGCTGGAGATGACGAATTTCAACTCGATCGAGGACATGTTCCGCGGCTACGATCCAATGACCTTCCGCTGGTCGGAACTGTTCGAACGCATCCGCGCCCAGCTGCCGGATATCCCCATAACCGTCTGGTGCAACGAGGACA
>JAUIBJ010000623.1 GCA_030428025.1 Alphaproteobacteria bacterium | reverse complement strand
GCCCCGGCACTCCAGCATGTTGTCCGGCCCTTGGGCCATGCGGCTCAGGCTTTCATCCAGGGCGGCATGCGGAATTCGCCCTTCTGATAGGGCGACGGCGCGATCAGCACGCCTTCCTTGGTCTTGTCGTGGATCTGGCTGAAGATATGCGGCATGCCCAGCGACGGATCGTTGGTTTCGGTCGGATAGCTGTAGGCCGACTGGGTTTCCGGCTTGATCCGCATGGTGCCCATCGGTCCGCGATAGATAAGCGAGCGCAGCCGGTCGGCAACCTTGCGGTTCTGGTCTTCCTCATAGGGGCCGCTGGGCCCGCCCGCCAGGGCCGCGGCAAGGGCATAGGCATGCACCGCCAGATAGGTCTGGCCGCCGCTGTTGGGCGAGGCGGTGGCGCCGAACCGGCCGGTATAGGCCTCGGAAAACGCCGACCCGATCTCGTCCTGCAAGGCGCCGATGACGGTGGCGTAGATGCAGCCCACCGAATTGTCGCCGGCGATATCGCGGAAAGCCGCAAGCGAGGCGCCGTATTGCAGATACACAAGGCTGTTGGTCGGGTCGGTCATGAACTGGTTCATGAACTGTGCCTGATCCTGGGTATAGAAATGCGTGACCGCGATCACCGCGGGCGGATCCGCGCGCAGCTTTGCCAGTGTCGGGCCCCATTCGGTGACCGGCACCTTCACCGTCTCGAAGAGCGACACGTCATAGCCATAGGCCGCCGCGCCTTCGTTCAGGGCGTTGGCAATGTTGATCGAATAGGTACCCGGCCCGGTGACGATGGCGATCTTGTCGTTCGGGCGGCTGAACTGTCCGCTGTCCTCCAGATCCTTGAGGAACTTCAGGAAACCCGCCCCGTACATGGTTTCGGGCGGGTCGTACATGAAGGTCCCCCAGTAGCGGTCTGGATCAGATTTGACGGTTTCCTCATGCACCGCGACAGTATTGGCGTGCATCGCGAGGATGCCGGCATCGGCCACCACGTCGTGCAGCGCAGTGCCGGTTTCGAGGTTGTAACCGGCGACGATCAGGCTGGCGTTGTCGCGGTCGATCATCCGCTGTGCGGCCTGGATGACCACGTCGTCGCCCTTGCTTTCAGTATCGACGGAGACGAGTTCGACCGGCCGGCCGAGGATGCCGCCCAGCGCGTTGATTTCGTCCACCGCCATCTCGGCGCCGTTGCGGAACTCGATCCCGTCCGCCGCGACGATGCCTGTGAGCGGTGCGGCACAGCCGATCACGACCGGTTCGGAGGATTGCGCCTGCGCCGATTCGTTGAGCCCGGCCAGCATCGCCGCCGACCCGGCGGTGACACCGGCCCCCTTGAGAAACCCGCGGCGGGTCTGGCCTGTCTTGGTGAAGTCGTTCATTGTCTTGTATCCCCTGTGAAAGTCAGTCCGAGAAAAACGCGCTGCGCGCACGCTCGATTGCCTTCTCCTGATCGGCGCTGAGAGCCTGTCCGCCGTAGTCTTTTATGAATGGGTGAAACGGGTCTTCGAATGTCTTTGAGGCACCGCTCAGTTCCTCCAGAACGGCGAGGCCGCAATAGGGCACATAGATCGCCGAATAGCCGCCCTCGTGGGTGGCGACAATCCGGCCCCCGCAATGGCGGCCGGAAAGGTCGAGCAATTGCCGCGTCATCCAGCGATAATCCTCCGAAGTCAGCATCTGCATGCCAAGCGGATCCATCGCGCAGGAATCGAAGCCGCTTGGAATGACGATAAGATCGGGCTTGAAGGCTTCCAGCGCCGGCAGGACCACCCGCTCGAAGGCGGCAAGATAGGCGCCAGAGCCCGAGCCCGGCGGCAGCGGCACATTGAGGTTGGACCGGCCCTCGCCCAGCACCTCGACGCCGCCGGAGTCGGGCGGGAACAGATTGTCCTGATGCAACGAGATGGTCAGAACGCCCGGATCGTCGAGAAAGATCGCCTCGGTTCCGTTGCCGTGGTGCACGTCCCAGTCGACAGTGGCGATCCGCGCGAGGCCGTGGGCCCTCTGCGCATGCCGGATGCCCAGCGCCGCGTTGGCAAAGAGGCAGAAGCCCATCGCCTTTTCGGGAAGCGCATGATGCCCCGGCGGGCGGCAGAGCACATAGGCATTGTCGATCTCGCCGGCCATCAGCGCATCGACGGCCCGGATGACCCCGCCAACCGCCAGTCGCGCGATTTCGAGGCTGGCCGGGCCGGCTGGGGTCAGCGCACCGGTATCGCCGCCGCCGCTTTCGCAGACGCTGCGGATATGGTCGATATGGCTTTGCGGATGCACCATGTGCAGCACGTCGTCGCCCACCGCCTCCGGCCGAATCGGCGTCAGATGCGCGTCGAGCGCCGTGGCCTGCACGAGGTTCTGCATCCGCCGCTTCGTATCGGGGTTCTCGAAATGCACGCTCGGCTGCAATGTCAGGCTCGGCTCGAAAAATCCGCACCAGTTCAGGGTGTCGTGCCAGTAGTAGAGTTCAGAGGTGATCCACCCGGTTCTGCGGGTGCATGACGTGTCTTTGTGGTAATGCATGTCATCCCTTCCTTAAGGGAGTTTCCTCCCAATTCCTGACGCAGAAAATACCACCATGTTGGTATTTTTTTCTCCAATCAGACGATTAAGGTAGTAAGGATTCTGAATGGATCGGCCGCGCGGCGCCGATGCCGGATTTTCAGTATGGATAAGAAACGCGAATACGAATTCCTGGGCCAATTGGCGGTCGCACATACGCTGGACCAGGGTCTTCGGACCGTGGCAGAGTTTTACCGGAACGCCTTCGACATCCAGAACATGGTGGTGCTTCACTACCACCGCGACGGGTTGCCGACCACCCTGCTGAGCTGGATACCGGATACCGAACTGCGCCGCACCTTCGACCGGCTGTATTCGAAGATCGGGTTCATGCTGGACCCGTATTACATCACCGCCTTCGGCCCGCGCGAGCTGACCGCGGACCATCTGCGCGAGATTGCCCCGGACAGGTTCGAGACCTGCG
>JAUIBJ010000622.1 GCA_030428025.1 Alphaproteobacteria bacterium | reverse complement strand
ACCGCCTTTTGGCGGAAAGGACTTCAAGATGACCGACACCATGCCGAAAGCCTGTGTCAAGCTGCGCCCCGGCGAAACCTATACGGGCAAACAAGGGTTTGACTATTTCGAAGGCATCGCCAAGGAAACCGCTGACTCGCAGCACATCTGCATGCACCTGCTGACCGTCCCGCCCGGGGGCCGCGCCAAAGCGCATAAACACGCGACCCATGAAACCGCGATCTACGTGCTGTCCGGCACCGCGATCATGTATTGGGGCGAGCGGCTTGAACACTGCATGGAAACCAACGCGGGCGATCTGATCTACATTCCGGCCGATGTGCCGCATCTGCCGATCAACACTGGCGAGGTGCCGGCGCAGGCGGTCATCGCCCGCACCGATCCGCACGAACAGGAAAGCGTCGTTCTGCTGCCCGAGCTGGAGGCTCTGGTGCCTGGCTGATCCCATCAGATCCCCGCCGGAATGTTCATCGGATCGCGGTGAATCTGCTTGGGCGCCGTCAGTTCCTTCCACTTGGAGAGCGCCTGATGCGCCGAAGGAAACGCCGGGCGGGGCACGAACCGGCCGCGGCCGGGTTGAGGCTGCGAATTCTGACCCCAGGCCCAGATCACCTCGCCACGCGAGATGGTATAGCGGGCATTGGCCGTCACCTCGAACCCCTCGAAGACGTTGTAATCGAGGATCGAATGGTGATTTGCGGCCGAGATGGTCTTGGAAATCTTCGGGTCCCACACGGTGATGTCGGCATCGGCCCCTTCCACGATCGCGCCCTTCTTGGGGTAGATGTTGAGGATCTTGGCCACGTTTGTCGACGTCACGGCAACGAATTCCTGCGGCGTCAGCCGCCCGGTCTCCACGCCGCGCGTCCAGAGCACCGACAACCGTTCCTCCAGCCCGTTCGAGCCGTTGGGGATCTTGGTGAAATCCTTCAGCCCCATCCGCTTCTGCTCGGTCGAGAAGGCGGCATGATCCGTCGCCACCACCTGAAGCGACCCGGCGGACAGACCGTTCCACAGCCCGTCCTGGTTCTCCTTGTCGCGGAAGGGGGGCGACATGACGCGGCGGGCTGCATGATCCCAGTCCTTGTTGAAATACTCGCTTTCGTCGAGCGTCAGGAACTGCACCAGCGGCTCTCCATAGACGCGCATCCCCTTCTGCCGCGCGCGGCGGATGGCTTCATGCGCCTGTTCGCAGCTCACATGCACGATATAGAGCGGCACGCCCGCGGCATCGGCGATCATGATGGCGCGGTTGGCGGCCTCGCCCTCCACCTCCGGCGGGCGGGAATAGGCGTGACCCTCGGGCCCGGTGATGCCCTTCTCCAGCATCTGCTGCTGCAGGTCGGCCACGATATCGCCGTTCTCGGCATGCACCATCGGCAGCGCGCCCAGCTCCTTGCAGCGCTTGAAGGAGGCGAACATCTCGTCATCCTCGATCATCAGCGCGCCCTTGTAGGCCATGAAATGCTTGAAGGAGTTGACGCCCATCTCCACGGCGTCCTTCATCTCGTTGAAGATGGTCTCGTTCCAGCCGGTCACCGCCATGTGATAGCCGATATCGGAACAGATCTGCGGCGCCGACTTGCGGTGCCACTCGTTGATCGCGTTCTTGATCGAGCCATCGGCGCCCGGCAGGCAGAAATCCACCAGCATGGTGGTGCCGCCGCAGGCCGCGGCCCATGTGCCGGTCTCGAAGGTTTCGGCGGCGGTGGTGCCCATGAAGGGCATTTCCAGATGCGTATGCGGGTCGATGCCGCCGGGGATGACATAGGCGCCCTCGGCGTCAATATACTCATCGCCCTTCAGATCCTCGCCGATCTGCTTGATCTTCTCGTCCTCGATCAGGACATCGGCTTTCCACAGCCGGTCCGCGGTGCAGACGGTGCCGTTCTTGATGACTTTGGTGGTCATTTGGTTGATCTCCCTGGTTTTGGCCCCGGCAGGTCTTCTTCTGTTCAGAAATATCCCGGGGGTTTGGGGGCTGGCCCCCAATTATTCCACAATCTCCGCCGTCTCGACGACCGCATGCATCAGCACTTCCGTCCCCGCCGTGGCCCAGTCCTTGGAAATCTCCTCGGCCTCATTGTGCGACAGCCCATCCACGCAGGGGCACATCACCATCGCCGTGGGCGCCACGCGATTGATCCAGCAGGCATCGTGCCCGGCGCCCGAGACGAGGTTGCGGTGGGAATAGCCCAGCCGTTCGGCCGCATTCCTCACCGCCGTCACGCAGGTTTCGTCGAATTCGACCGGGTCGAAGCCGCCGGCCTTCTCGAATTCCACCTCGCAGCCCATGTCGGCGCAGATCTTCTGCGCGCCCTCTTTCATGCGGCTGACCATGTCCTGGATCACCTCAAGCTGGGGCGAGCGGAAATCGACCGTGAACACGGCCTTGCCGGGGATCACGTTGCGCGAATTGGGGTAGATGTCGATATGGCCGGCCGCGCCCACGGCGTCGGGCGCGTGCGACAGGGCGATCTCGTCGACCAGTTCCAGCACGCGGGCCATGGCCAGCCCCGCATTCTTGCGCATCGGCATGGGAGTGGAGCCGGTATGGCTTTCCTTGCCGGTGATCGTTACCTGTGTCCACGACAGGCCCTGCCCGTGGGTGACCACACCCACATCCTTGCCCTCGGCTTCGAGGATCGGGCCCTGTTCGATATGCAGTTCGAAAAAGGCATGCATCTTGCGCGCACCCACCTCTTCGTCGCCGCGCCAGCCGATCCGGTCCAGCTCGTCGCCGAAGCGCTTGCCCTCCGCATCCTTGCGGTCCTCGGCCCAGTCCTGGTCGTGGACGCCGGCGAAAACGCCCGAGGCCAGCATCGCGGGCGCAAAGCGCGTGCCTTCCTCGTTGGTCCAGTTGGTCACGACGATGGGGTGCTTGGTCTTGATGCCAAGGTCATTGAGCGTGCGCACGATCTCCAGCGCGCCGAGCACGCCCAGAACGCCGTCATACTTGCCGCCTGTCGGTTGGGTGTCGAGATG
>JAUIBJ010000621.1 GCA_030428025.1 Alphaproteobacteria bacterium | reverse complement strand
CGTAGTCGTTACCATCGACCGCGCCGGTCCAGGAGACGGTGAACTGCTCGCCGGCGACGGCTTTTGCCGGGCCGCTGACAGTGACCTCGGGTTCGGTCACTTCGATGGCGGCGCGGGCCAGGGTCTTGGTGCCTTCGCGCAGGATGTAGCGCAACTCGTACAGCCCGGTCTCGGCGGGCGCCTGCAACGTCCCTTCGGTCTTGTTGCGCACGACGATGTAGTTGCCGTTCTCGCCTTCGGGGGTGCCGACCGGCACGATGGTGACGTAGTCGTTACCATCGACCGCACCGGTCCAGGAGACGGTGAATTTCTCGCCGGTTACGGCACTTTCGGGGCCGCTTACCGACACCTCTGGCTCGGTGATCTCGATAGTCGCCCGCGCCAGCGTCCTTTCGCCCTCTCGCAAGATGTAGCGCACCTCGTAAAGCCCGGTCTCCGCCGGGGCCTTGAGGCGGTTCTCGGTCTCGTCGCGGACCACGAAATAATTGCCGTATTCGCCCTCCGGAGCGCCGGTGGGCACGATGGTGATGTAATCCTGTCCATTGACCGTCCCGGTCCAGGAGACGGGGAAATCGGCACCGGTCAGCGCGGTGTCAGGGATGTCGAGTACCACCTCGGGCTCGGTTACCTCGATTGGCCGGCTGGCAATCGTGCGTTCGTCGACGCTGAGCACATAGCGCAATTCGTAAAGGCCTGGATCGGCCGCGGCGGTAAGCGTGCCCTCCTTGTCTGCCCGGACGGTGAGATAGCTGCCATAGCTGCCCTCGTCGGCGCCGGCGGGAACGAGGGTGACATAGTCGCTCTCGTTGATCGTGGGCGTCCAGCCCACGGTGAATTCCGCGCCGGTCAGCACCATTTCGGGGCCGGTCAGCGCGACTTCGGGTTCGGTGATTTCCAGCGTGTCGCGACCCAGCGTCACGTCTCCCGCCCGATGAACATAGCGGATCTCGTAAAGTCCGGCATCGGCCGGGATGGTCAGCCTCGTCTCGGTCTCGTCTCCGGTGCGTTGATAGGGCCCGTACTCGCCTTCCTCGGTGCCGGCAGGCACGACGGTGATGTAATCGTCGCGATCGACGGCCGGATCCCAGGAGACCGAAATCACCGACCCGCCCACGGCGCTGCCGGGGCCCGTGACGGCCACTTCGGGCAGGGCCGGTTCCGGTTCGGGCTCGGGCTCCGGTTCGGCCACCGGTTCGGGCTCCACCGCCTCGGCCACGGCGGAACTCACGCTGCTCATCGCGGCCTCCAGTTCTGTGGCATTGCCGGCCTGAATATAGGTGCCGCCGGTTTCCTCTGCGATGCAGGCGAGCGAGCCGTCGTCCTGATCGGCGCCGAGGCCGAAGCCCACCACATGGGCGGTAAACTTCACCCCGCCCTGTTCCAGCGCCCGGGCCAGCGCGCAGGGGTCACGGTCGCAGCTTTCCAGCCCGTCGGAAATCAGCACCACCGTTGCGGCCCGGTCGGTATAGGCCAGCTCCTTCGCCGCGCGTTCCACTGCGTCGGTCAGAGGGGTCTTGCCGGTGGGGCGCACGCCCTTCACCATGTCGAGGATGCGGTCGCGGGCGCCGGCGCCGGGGGCGACCAGCGTCTCGATATCGCTGCAGTCGCCGCGGCGGCGATGGCCATAGGCCATCAACCCCACCTGTCGGTCCTCGGTCCATTCGCCCAGAAGCGTGTCCATCACGTCGCGGGCGATCTCGATCTTGGCGACGCCGTCGATCTGCCCCCACATCGAGTTGGAACCGTCGAAGACCACCATCACGTTTTCCTGGGCCGAGGCGGTGGCGGCGGCGCAGGCGAGGCCGCCGGCCAGAATGGTTTTCCTGATGAATGACGACATGACTATCCCTCTCGAAATTATTTGATTTCGGGCAGATAAGCACAGAACGCGAGTCGTTTCCATCGGCCTTGGCATCCGTTGCGATCTGGTGTCCAATCGGTGGCGGAACAGGCAGGGATTGCGCATGGAGTGGCGAGATCAGGGCATATTGCTTTCCAACCGTGCGCATGGTGAAACCTCTGCAATCATTGAGGTTTTCACGCCGGGCAAAGGCCGCCATGCCGGGGTTGTAAGAGGCGGGGCGTCGCGGAAGATGGCGCCGGTTCTGCAGCCTGGGGCGCAGTTGGACGTGACCTGGCGGGCGCGGCTGGAGGATCATATCGGCACCTTCGCGGTGGAGCCTCTGCGCTCGCGAGCTGCCGCCTCGATGGGCGACCGGCTGTCGCTGGCAGGGCTGAACGCTGTAGTGGCACTGCTGCTTTTCTGCCTGCCGGAACGGGAGGCGCATGAGCGGCTTTATCGCAGGACCGAGGCGCTTCTGGACCTGTTGGGGCAGGCTGAGGTCTGGCCGCTGGCCTATCTGCAATGGGAGATGGTGCTGCTGGACGATCTGGGATTCGGCCTTGATCTGCAGGCCTGCGCGGTGATGGGGCCGGGGGCGAACGACCTCAGCTATATCTCGCCGCGGACGGGGCGGGCGGTGTCAAAGGTTGGAGCGGGAGAATGGGCCGACAGGCTGTTGCCGCTGCCGCCCTGCCTTCTGGGGCAGGGGCCGGCACCGGATGCCGAGATTGCCGAGGCGCTGCGCGTCACGGGCCATT
Organism: Alphaproteobacteria bacterium; assembly: GCA_030428025.1. Taxonomy (GTDB): domain Bacteria; phylum Pseudomonadota; class Alphaproteobacteria; order Rhodobacterales; family Rhodobacteraceae; genus Roseovarius. Next base: position 385 of record JAUIBJ010000621.1, on the reverse strand, counting down.
TCCTGCACCACCGCGTGGCGCCGGAACTGGGCCACAAACCGCTGCCCGAGGCGCGGGCGCGGTTCGTCGAGCGGTTCCGGGCGGGTCGGGCGGATCAGGGTTAACCGGCGGATACTGCCGAAAACGCGGATGCGGTAACGCGTCGGTATTGCGTCGGTATCGCGGCGGTGCCGTCGATTGCCCCATTCGCGGTGGCGCCGAGGTTGACGGAACGCGCGATGCTGCCGGTGGCGGGCCTCGGAATTTGCGCATTTTCCAACTCGTTTTCCGTGCGGAAACGGGCAGCGCAACATGGGGCGTGTCGGTCATCAGGGATCACCGGAACCAGTGGTGGGGGGCGTCCCAGAAGCCGCGGGCGGCCTCGGCGCGGGCCGCGTCTTCGGTC
>JAUIBJ010000620.1 GCA_030428025.1 Alphaproteobacteria bacterium | reverse complement strand
TCCACGCCGACAGAAGCGCAATCCGTTGACCGAAGCGCGGCGGCTGCAGGTCTGGTTCCTCGGGATCATCGCCTTCGCGGTCATTCTCTTCCTGCTCGTTCAGGCCAAGTTCCTGCTCATCTCGCTTGCTATCGCGATCATGCTCTTTTCGCTCACCTCCGACGCGATCGGCTATATCCAGCGGCTTCGGATCGGAAACGCCAGGGCCTCGATCTGGCTCGCCTCTCTGTTGGCCGTCGCGCTGATCGCCGCGCTTCTCATCTCGTTCTCGGCGATCATCCTGTCGCAAGCCAACACGGTGGCCATCACGATCCTGCAATATGCCGATCCGGCGCAGCGGGCGGTGGCCGAGCTTTTCAGCTGGATGGGCGAGGACGTGGAAGCCGCGGTTCTGGAATGGCTGCGGGGCGTCCGCCTCGGGCCATATATCACCACCATGGCCGGGCAGGCCGGCAACGTGGCCTCGGCGGCGGTGCTGGTGACGCTGTTCGTAGGCTTCATGTTTCTGGAACGAATGTGGTTCTCGCGAAAGCTGACCAGCCTGATGGGCGACGAGATCAGCGCCGCGCGGGTCGAGATGATCATCTCCTCGATCATGCATAACGTGAACCGCTATCTTGTGGTCAAGTCGCTGATCAGCATCGTCACTGGCGCGATCGTCTATGTGGCGCTGCGCCTCCTCGGGCTTGATCTCGCCTTCGCCATGGGCGTGCTCACCTTCGTGCTGAACTTCATCCCCAATATCGGGTCGATCGTCTCGACGGTGGTGGTGGCGTTGGTGGCCTATATCCAGACCGGCGACAACATGCTGGGGCTGGGCGTGTTCGGCTTCGTCGCCGTCTGCCAGTTCATCATCGGCCAGGTGCTCGATCCGTTCTTCCTGGGCAAAACGCTGCAGCTTTCTTCCTTCGGGATCATCGCCTCGCTCGCCTTCTGGGCGGCGGTCTGGGGTATCGTGGGGATGTTCCTGGCCGTCCCGATCATGGTGGCGATCATGATCGTCTGTTCCCATATCGGCGGGCTGCGGCCTGTGGCGGTTCTTCTGTCGCGCGAAGGCCTGCCCGACACGGATCTGAACTTCGGGCCAAAAGAGGTGGCAGAGCCAGTCGGCCGCCCCGATCAGGCGCCCTGAGAGACCCCGCAAGCCAGGCAGGGCTCACAGGGAACGGCCTCGAACCACCCAACTTAGAATAGTTCCAAACCTTGACAGTCTCCGCGCCGGACCGCATATCCCTAGTTACTCAGGAAAGGCGCACCCCATGTTCATCCAGACCGAATCCACGCCCAACCCCGCAACCCTGAAATTCCTGCCGGGCCAGACGGTTCTTGAGGCCGGCACCGCCGATTTTCCCACCGCGGAGGCCGCCACGAAATCGCCTCTGGCCGAGCGGCTCTTCAAGGTGCAGGGCGTGACGGGCGTGTTCTTCGGCAACGATTTCGTGACCGTCACCAAGGCCGACGAGAATGAATGGGACCACATGAAGCCGGCCATCCTGGGCGCGATCATGGAGCATTTCCAGTCGGGCAAGCCGGTGATGCTGGGCGAGGCGCAGGCCTCGGGGCATGCCGAGCATGACGGCGAGGATGCCGAGATCGTCGGCCAGATCAAGGAACTGCTCGATACCCGCGTGCGCCCGGCCGTGGCGCAAGACGGCGGCGACATCACCTTTCACGGTTTCGAGCGCGGAGTTGTCTATCTGCACATGCAGGGCGCCTGCGCCGGTTGCCCCTCCTCCACCATCACCCTGAAGATGGGCATCGAGAACCTGTTGCGCCACTATATTCCTGAAGTGACCGAGGTGCGGCCCGTTGGGATCTGACCGGCTCGTTCTGGGCTTCGACACGTCGGCCGCGCATTGCGCGGCCGCTTTGCTGTCGGGCGACGGGGTAAGGGCGGAAAAGGCCGAAGAGATGGGGCGCGGACAGGCCGAACGGCTGATGCCGCTGCTGGAAGAGGTGCTGGCGGCCGGCGGCGCGGGCTGGGCCGATCTCGACCGGATCGGTGTGGGCATCGGGCCGGGCAATTTCACCGGCATCCGCATTTCCGTCTCCGCCGCGCGTGGGCTGGCACTTGCGCTCGACATTCCGGCGGTGGGGGTGTCCAGTTTCGACGCAATCGGCCTGGGCCAGTCCGATCCCCACCTTGCTGCCGTGCCCGCCCCCCGCGACCAGCTCTATATCCGCCCGCCAGGCGCGGCGCCGCGTCTGGCGACGCAGCTGGAGGCGGAGGCCCTTGGCCTGCCGCTCATACTGTCCCCTGCCCCGCAGGATCTGGCCGCCCGCATCGCCCGCGCCGCGGCGGCGGCCCGCGACACCGCGCTTCCGCCAGCCCCCCTCTATATTCGCCCGGCCGACGCCGCCCCCCCGCGCGAGGCGCCGCCGGTGATCCTCGACGATGACGCCTGAGGAGATGGCGGTGCTGCACGCCCGCGCCTTCGCAGGTCAGGGCCGTGCCTGGGCGGCCCGCGAGTTCGCAACGCTTCTGGAAAGCCCCCATGTCTTTGCCGAAGGCGATGCGCGCGCCTTCGCCCTGGGGCGCGTGGCGGCGGACGAGGCGGAGCTTCTCACCCTCGCCACCGACCCCGTCCACCGCCGCACCGGGCTTGGTCGAGCGGTGCTTGCGGCGTTCGAGCGAAGCGCGCATCAGCGCGGCGCCACCCTCGCCTTTCTCGAGGTGGCTGAAAACAACCGCGCGGCCCTCGCCCTCTACACCGCCACGGGCTTTGCCGAGACCAGCCGCCGCCCCGGCTATTACGCCACGGGCGCGGGCCGCATCGACGCGGTGCTGATGCAGAAACCGCTGCCGGCCTGAACCTGCGCCTGACGCCGCGAAACCCTGACTGCACTATTGACCGCCCGCGCACCTTGCGGCCTACTCGGACCAATCAGAACCGGTTCGCCGGGCCCCGTGGGCGGGCTCATGAAATAGATGCGGGCCGCATATCCAGGGAGACGATCATGACATTTTTCCATAGAATCACCTGCGCCGC
>JAUIBJ010000022.1 GCA_030428025.1 Alphaproteobacteria bacterium | reverse complement strand
AGGCCGCCCGCAAGCTGGGGCTCGACCCGGTGGAGCTGCGCCGGCGCAACCTCATCACCGCAGACGTGATGCCCTACCGCAACGCCAACAACCTCGTGCACGAGCGTGTGGGCTATCAGGATTGTCTTGAGCTTTCGACGGCTGAGGCGGATTATGCCAGTCTGCGCAAGGAACAGGAGACAGCCGCCCCCAAGGGCAAGCTGCGCGGCGTGGGCGTGGCCTGTTTCGCGGAACTGACGGGGCTGGGCACCACCACTGCCGTGGGGCCGGGCACCCTTTTGCAGCCGGGGCGGGACGCGGTGACCCTGCGGCTGGAGACCTCGGGCGTTCTGACCATCGCCGCCGCGCTGCCCTCTCAGGGCCAGCGCATCGCGACCGCCATGTGCCAGGTGGCGGCCGACGAACTGGGCATGAAGATGGAGGATATCAACTGCGTCACCAATGACACCGGCATGGCGCCCTACGGTTTCGGCACCTTCGCCTCGCGCACCGCCGTCTTCGGCTCGGGCGCGGTGATCAAGGCGGCGCAGGAACTGCGCGAGCGGCTCATCGCGCTCGGCGCGCATCTGCTCGACGCGCCCAAGGAAGATCTGGGAATCGTCGATTCGGTCATCCAGACGCTCGACAGGTCCAAGTCGATCACGCTCGCGGATCTCGCGAACCAGAGCTTCTTTTCCGCCAAGCACATCCCTGACGAGCTCAATCAGGGCTTCGAGGTCACCTCGTTCTACGACCCCAAGCGCGGCAGCTTCGCCGCCGGCGCGCATACCGTTGTCGTCGATGTCGATCCCGAGACGGGGGATGTGGAGATCGTCCGCTACGTGGCGGCCGAGGATGTGGGCCGCGTCATCAACCCGGCCGTGGTGGAAGGCCAGATCATCGGCGGAATCGCCCAGGGCATCGGCGAAGCGCTGCTGGAAGAACTGATTTATGACGAGAACGGCCAACCGCTGACGGTGACGCTGGCGGATTATCTGGTGCCCTCGTCCATGGAGATCCCGAAGATAGAACTGCACCACGCCAACACGCCCTCGGGCGCGCTCGGGGGCTTCAAGGGCTGCGGCGAGGGCTCGATCATCGGGGCATTGAGCGCCATCGCCTGCGCCATCAACGACGCGCTGAGCCGCCAGGGCGGCGATCTTCGGGCGTTTCCGGCCACGCCGGAACGCGTGTTGCGGGCATTGAATGTGGAGATGCAAGACTAGAAGGCACGCCGCAGCCTGATGCGGCCAGGACAGGGAGGTCCGGCCATGAAACACGACATTCGCGGGTTGGAGATCAGCACGTCGAGCGAGACGGCGGCCAAGAAGCTCGACCTCGCGGTCGCCGACTATCTCGATTACGGCACCGGTGCCGGAAGCCTGGTGAAGGAGGCGCTCGGCGAAGACCCCGACTGCGCGCTGGCGCAATGCTATCGCGGCTATCTTCTGATGATGCTGGAAAACCGGGCGGTCTTTCCGAAGATCCAGGAGACGCTGGACAGGCTGTCGGCGGGCGCCGAGCTCAACCCGCGCGAACGCCTGCATGTCAAGGCATTGCAAGCCTGGGTGAAAGGCGATCTCTTCAACGCCTGCCTCGCCTGGGAGGAAATTCTCGAGACCTACCCGCTCGACCTGATGGCGCTGAAGCTGCATCACACGATGGCCTTCTACACGGGCCGCAGCAACGTGCTGCGCTCGGTCGTCTCGGGCGTGCTGGGCGAATGGGACGAGGACACGCCCGGCTATTCCAACGTGCAGGGCATGTATGCCTATGCGCTGGAGGAATGCGGCGATTACGAACAGGCCGAACGCTGGGGCCGCGAGGCGACCGAACGCAACCCCGAAGACCTCTGGGCGATCCATTCCGTCGCCCATGTGATGGAGATGCAGGGGCGGACGAAAGAGGGCACGCAGTGGCTCGACCTGCCCGCCGACCTGTGGCCGCGCAAGAATTTCTTCAAGGCCCATGTCTGGTGGCACGCGGCGCTCTTCAACGTTGCGGAACGGAATTACGACCGCGCCTTCCAGCTGTTCGACAACGAACTGTCCTCGACCAATTCCGACAAGTATATCGACGTCTCGAACCAGGCGGCGCTGCTGAAGCGGCTGGAGATCGCGGGCGTCGATGTGGGCGACCGGTGGGATCTGCTGGCCGAACACTCCGCCACCCGGATCAACGACCACATCCTGCCCTTCCGCGATGCGCATTTCTGCCTTGCGCTGGCGGCGAAGGGCAATTTCGACATCGCCCGCCAGCATATCGAGTCGATGGCGGTTTTCGCCCGCTCCGGCGAGGGCTGGACGGCGGAGGCTACGAAAACCACGCTCATCCCGCTTTGCGAGGCGATCGTCGCCTATGAGGCCGGGGAATACGCACGGGCCTGCGATCTTCTCTGGCCCATGCGCAACGAACTGGCCCCCATCGGCGGCAGCCTCGCACAGCGCGACCTGTTCACCCAGATCCTGATCGACGCGGCGGTGAAGGGCGGGCGGCTGACCACCGCTCGCAGCCTGCTGTCCGAACGCGTCGCCCGCTTTCCCCACAACAAGCCCAGCTGGTCGCAATATGCGCAGGTGCTGTCCGATCTCGGCGAGACCGACCGCGCCAGCCGCGCCGCCGCCCACGCCGGCGCCTGAAACGCCGCCCGGCCCAACCCAGCGAGGACATGCCATGAACCGCCCGGACCTGCCGAAGAAAGCCGAAACGGTCGCCGCCAACAGATACGGGACGTTCGCGTGGGAAGACCCCCTGCGGCTCGACAGCCTGCTGTCCGAGGAAGAAGTTCTGATCCGCGACACCGCGCGCACCTATTCGCAGGAAAAGCTGATGCCGCGCATCCTGCAAGCCAACCGCCAGCAGAGCTTCGACCGTGACATCTATTATGAATTCGGCGAGCTGGGCTTTCTGGGCCTTACCATCCCCGAGAAATACGGCTGCGCCGGCAGCAGCTATGTCGCCTATGGCCTCGTCGCGCGCGAGACGGAGCGGGTCGATTCCGCCTATCGCTCGATGATGAGCGTGCAGTCCTCGCTGGTGATGCACCCGATCTATGCCTACGGCACCGAAGAGCAGCGGATGAAATATCTGCCCAAGCTCGCCACCGGCGAGTGGATCGGCTGTTTCGGCCTGACCGAGCCCGACCACGGCTCGGACCCCGGCGGCATGGTCACCCGGGCGCGCACCGTCGAGAACGGCTTCCGCCTCAGCGGCGCGAAATCCTGGATCACCAACTCGCCGGTGGCGGATGTCTTCGTTGTCTGGGCCAAGACCGAGGATGACGTGATCCGCGGTTTCGTGCTGGAAAAGGGGATGGAAGGGCTCAGCGCTCCGGTGATCGAGGGCAAGCTCAGCCTCGGCGCCTCGATCACGGGCGAGATCATCATGGAGGATGTGTTCGTCCCGTTCGAGAACCTGCTGCCCAACGTGACCGGGCTGGCCGGGCCTTTCGGCTGCCTCAACCGGGCGCGCTTCGGCATCGCCTGGGGCGCAATGGGGGCGGCCGAGGATTGCTGGCACCGCGCGCGCGACTACGTGCTGGAGCGCAAGCAGTTCGGCAAACCGCTCGCGTCGAACCAGCTGGTGCAGAAGAAACTGGCCGACATGCAGACGGAAATCACGCTTGGCTTTCACGCGGCGCTTCAGGCCGGACGGCTGTTTGACGCGGGCGAGTTGGCGCCGGAGGCCATTTCGCTCATCAAGCGCAACAATTGCGGCAAGGCGCTGGAGATCGCGCGCACGGCCCGCGACATGCATGGCGGCAACGGCATCAGCGACGAATATCACGTCATGCGCCACATGGTGAATCTGGAAACGGTGAACACCTACGAGGGCACGCATGACATCCATGCGCTGATCCTGGGCCGGGCCCAGACCGGCATTCAGGCCTTCTTCTGATGGAACTGACAGCCGGCGCAGACGGCAGGATCCTCGCGGGGCAGTCCGAGGGGATCGGCCGGCTGGTCATCAACAACCCCGAGCGGCGCAATGCGCTCAGCCTCGACATGTGGCAGGCCGCCGGCGGGGCAGTTGATGCCCTCGCGCGGGACGACGCGGTTCGGGTTCTCGTGGTCTCCGGCGCGGGTGGCCGCGCCTTCGCCTCGGGCGCGGATATCTCGAAATTCGCCGAGGAACGCACCGGCCCCGAGGCCGTGGCGCATTACGGGGCCGTCTCGGGCCACCTCTACGAGGCGCTGGCGACGTGTCCCAAACCCACTATCGCGCAGATCTCGGGCTATTGCATCGGCGGCGGGCTGGCGCTGGCCTTGTGTTGCGACATGCGGTTTTGCGACGAGGGCGCGCGCTTCGGCGTGCCGGCGGCGCGGCTGGGCATCGGCTACAGCCCGGACGCGCAAAAGCGCCTCTTCGATCTGGTGGGCCCGGGGTTCGGCGCCGAGATCATGTTCACCGGGCGGCAGGTCGATGCCGGGGAGGCCGCGCGCATGGGGCTCGTCAACCGGGTCCTGCCGACGCAGGAGTTGGAGCCGGTCGTGGCAGACTACGCCGCTGCGATTGCCGAAAACGCCCCGCTGAGCCTGGCCACGGCCAAGGCCACCAAGCTCGCCATCGCCGCCGGCAGCTTCGACGCGGGCCGGCAGGCCCTGCAGGACATGGTCGACCGCTGCTATGCCAGCCGCGACCACGCCGAAGGCAAGGCCGCCTTCGCCGAGAAGCGCAAACCGACATTCACCGGCCGCTAGGGCCCGCATCGGGAAGGAAGATCAGCCATGGCCAACTGCTTTGCGATCGAGGACATGATCCCGGTCATCGACGAGACCGCCTATGTGCATCCCACCGCCGTGCTGATCGGCGACGTGACGGTGGGCCCGGGCTGCTATGTCGGCCCCGCCGCCTGCCTGCGCGGGGATTTCGGGCGCATCACGCTCTGCAAGGGTTCCAACGTGCAGGACACCTGCGTGATGCACGGCTTTCCGGGGGGCGACGCGATCATCGAGGAAGACGGACATATCGGCCACGGCGCGGTGATCCACGGCGCGCGCATCGGCCGCAACGCGATGGTGGGGGTGAACGCGGTGATCATGGATCACGCGGTGATCGGCGACTCCGCCGTCATCGGGGCCATGGCCTTCGTGCCCGAGGGCAAGGAAATTCCGGCGCGCCACCTGGCGGTGGGCATCCCGGCCAAGGTGCTGCGCGAGCTTTCCGAGAAGGAATTGAAATGGAAGCGGGGCGGCACGCTGGAATACCAGAATCTTGTGCGTCGCAGCCTAGCCACCCAGCGCCCGGTCGAACCGCTGACAACCCCCCAGCCCGACCGGCCCCGCTATACCGGCGGCGACAGCAAGACGCTGAAGACCGTCCGGGCCTCGAAGGATTGAGCCTACTGGGCTTCGGTGGTGTCCGGCACCTCCTTGCCCTCGAGGGTCAGGAAGGCCGCAAGTTCCTCTTCCATGGCGCGGTACTGGGCCACGCGCACCCGCAGCGACAGAAGCTGATATTTGCGCGCCTCCAGATGATCGCCGGGATGGGCGGTGATGCGCGCCTCCACGCCCTCCAGATAGGCGCGGTCTTCCCGGATGCGTTCGACATAGGCGCGCAGTTCCTCGCGCATGATCCGGTCGTCGGTGAAATTGCCGAGAAAGATGCGCAACAGGACCTCGTCTCGCGTGATCGACGACCGTATAGGCTCGCTCACGAACCTGTAGAGCGCCTCGCGCCCGGTCGCGGTGATGGTGTGGATCTGCTTGTCTGGCTTGCCCTGCTGGGGCAGGTATTCGGTGGTGATGAAGCCTTCGTCGCGCAGCTTGCGCAGGGTGCTGTAGATCTGCGGCGAGGTTGCGTTCCAGATGTAATAAATCGACCGCTCGATGGACCGTTTAAGGTCATAGCCCGAGGCGGGCCTGATGGACACCAGACCGAGAAGAGCGAACTTGAGCGACATGTTTCCTGGCGCCTCCAAAAAGACCCGGTCTCATTCTGCCGCAATCACACGGGAGAAGGAAGGGCGGCATGCCTCCGCACCGGCCATTTCGGGCCGGGCTGCCGTGCTTTGCCGGCGCAAAGGCCATTGCGGCCCGCCGGCGGCACTCCCATACTCGGCCCAGGCAGGAGAAGAAGGAACTTTCATGAACGAAATCAATATCGAACGAAAGCCGGACGGCGTTGCGGTGGTGACACTCAATCGCCCCGAGCAACGCAATTCGGTGACCTATGCGATGTGGTGCGGGCTGGCCGATATCTTTGCCGATCTGTCCTCTGACCGCGCGGTGCGGGCCATCCTTCTCACCGGTGCCGGCAAGGATTTCTCGGCCGGGGCGGACATCTCGGAATTCGCCACCATCCGCGACGATCCGGAGAAGGCGAAGAATTACGAAGTGGCGGTCGACGCGGCCTGCGAGGCGATCACCTGCGCGCCCAAGCCGGTCATCGCGGTGATGCGGGGCTATACGCTGGGCGGGGGTGCGCATCTGGCCATGTCCGCCGACTTCCGCTTTCTGCACGACGACGCCATTTGCGGCATCCCGGCGGCGCGGCTTTCGATCGTCTATGGTGTCCGGGCCACCGGCAAGCTTCTCGCGCTGGTGGGGCTCGCGAATGCCAAACGCATCCTCTATTCGGCCGAGCGCTTCGGCGCGGAACGGGCGGTGGCGATGGGCTTTGCCGACAGGGCCTGCGCGGATCCGATGCAAGAGGCGCTCACCTTCGCCCACGACCTCTCGGGTCTGGCCCCGCTCAGCCAGGCGGGCGCCAAATACATCCTGAACGGTCTGGCGCTCGGGCATTTCGACGAGGCCCGCGCCGATGCGCTGATCGACGGAGCGGCGTCCAGCCACGACTATGCCGAGGGCCGCGCCGCCTTCGCCGAGAAGCGCCCGCCCCGGTTCGAGGGTCACTGACTCCCGCCGCATCCGGCAGTCCGGGGACGGGTGCCTCGCCGAAGGCCGGGGCCTTCAGCCGCAGGCGCGGACGACCTGACGCACTCGCTCGGCATTGTCCCGGGCAATGCGCCCGTCGGCGTTCCAAAGTGCGTTCTCGAAGCCGACCCTCAGGTTGCCGTCCTGGCGATGCGCCTCGACCAGACAGGCGGTTTCGCCGCGCCCGAAGGCGCATACCGCCCAATCCGGCGTCAGCCCCAACGCAGCCATCCGCTTGAGGAAGGGCGAAAGATCCGCTGGAGCGCTGTCCCGGTCGAGGCTGTAGCGCCCCAGAACGAAGAGAAGCTGAAGCCGCGGGTCGCGCAGCAGCGGGTCGGGCAAGAGCCGGGTCATCAGGTCGAAATCGTCAGCATCGTAGAGGATATGCTGCACGGCGATGCCGCCTGCGGCGCAGGTCTCGTAAAACCCCGTGGCGGTTTCGTCCTCCGTATCTGTCGCCATTTCCCGCAGGGCCGCCGACACCAGTTCGGCGCCCGACGCGAGCGCAACCGCGCGCTGATGCGCGGCGCTGTAGAGGCCTGCGGCCTCGGTGGTGATCTGAATGGCCATGTCCGGCACGGCTGCCCCCAGTTCGACCAGCGCCTCGCAATATCGCCCGGCATCCAGCAGGTGACGCCCGTCGGCATCGCGCAGATGCAGGTGCAGCCCGTCCGCGCCCTCTGCGGCACAGGCCTGCGCCGTCTCAACGATCTCGGGCAGGGTGACCGGAAGCGCCGGATGGTCGGCCTTGGTGCGGCGCGCGCCGGTGGGCGCCACCATCAGGCGCGGCAAGGCCTTCATGCCAGCGCGGCGTCGAACGCGGTGGACAGCTTTTCGACCAACTCGCCGATCTGGTCCTCGGTGATGATGAAGGGCGGTGCCAGAAGCACGTGGTCACCCCGAACGCCGTCGATCGTGCCGCCCATCGGATAGCAGATCAACCCGGCCTCGAAGGCGGCGGCCTTGACCTTCTTGTGTATTCCCCGCTCGGGGGCGAAGGGCGCCTTGCTGTCCCGGTCCGCCACCAACTCCAGCCCCCGGAAAAGGCCGCGCCCCCGAATGTCGCCCACATGGGGGTGCTGGCCAAAGACCTCTTCCAGATGCCGGGCCAAGACTTCGCCCATCTCGGCGGCGCGGCGCGTCATGCCGCCCTCGGTCAGCTTCGTCACCACCACATCCGCAGCCGCACAGGCCAGCGGGTGGCCGATATAGGTATGTCCGTGCTGGAAAAAGCCCGATCCGGTCTCGATCGCCTCATAGATCGCCGCCGAGCAGAGCATCGCGCCCACCGGCTGATAGCCCGCGCCCAGCCCCTTGGCGATGGTCACGATATCGGGGGCGATGCCATCCTGTTCGCAGGCGAAGAATGTGCCGGTGCGGCCCATGCCGCACATCACCTCGTCGAGGATCAGCAGCACCCCGTGCCGGTCGCAGATCTCGCGGATACGCTTGAAGTAACCGCGCACCGGCGGCACCGCGCCAGCGGTCGCGCCCACCACGGGTTCGGCAACGAAGGCAATGACGTTTTCCGGCCCGACGCGCTGCAACTCGGCCTCCAGTTCGTCGGCCACGCGCAGGCCATACGCTTCCGCCGTCTCTGCTTCCTCTCGCCCGCGATACTCGAAACAGGGCGCGATATGGCTCGTCTCGATCATCAGCGGCGCGAAAGGCTCGCGCCGCCAGGCGTTGCCACCGGTCGAGAGCGCCCCCAGCGTGTTGCCGTGATAGCTCTGCCGGCGGGCGATGAAGCGGGTGCGCTGCGGCTGGCCGATCTCAAGGAAATACTGGCGCGCGAGCTTCAGCGCGGCCTCCACCGCCTCCGACCCGCCCGAGACGAAATAGACACGGTCGATTCCCTCGGGCGCATGGGCGATCAGCCGGTCGGCCAGCCGCTCGGCGGGATCGGAGGTGAAAAAGCCGGTATGGGCAAAGGCGATACGGTCGGCCTGATCCCGGATCGCGGCGATCACGTCTGGGTCGGAATGGCCGAGGCAGGACACGGCCGCGCCGCCCGACCCATCGAGATATTTCCTGCCCGCGCTATCATAGATGTAGGTCCCTTCGCCGCGGGTCGCGACGGGCGGGCGGGCCTTGGTGTGGCGGGGAAAGACATGGGTCATTTGGCGTATCCTTGAGCTGACCACACTTGCAACGTTTGAATCACATGTTGACAAGATTTGAAACGGATGGAACCATTTATGCAAAAAAACCGCAACCGGGGAGATGGCGGCCTGCGACAGTCGTTCGAACAGAGACTGGCCCAGCGATCCGACGCGCTCAGCGAAAAGCTGAGGCTCGCGGGCGAATACGTGGCGCGCAACCCGGTGGATATCGCCACCCGTTCGATGCGCGCCGTCGCACATGAAAGCGGTCTTGCCCCGGCGACCTTCTCGCGCATGGCCCGCGCCCTCGGCTATGAGAGCTTCGAGGAACTGCGCGAGGTCATGCGCAGCAAGATCGGCCAGCGCGTCAACAGCTTCGCCGAACGCGCCGAGCGGTTGCAAAGCGCGCATGAGGCGGGCGAGACGGCGTTCTTCGATGCCCACGTCAGCGCCTGCCTGAACAACATCGAGGCGCTTCAGCACGACATCGACCGGGAGCTTCTGGATCAGACCGTTGACCGGCTTCACAGCGCGCGCAATGTCCGGCTGATGGGCGCGCTCGGCTCCACCGGGGTAGTGGAATACCTCGCCTACATGGCCAATTTCTGCACCGGTAACTGGCAGATGGTCAGCCGGACCGGCGCGGCGCTCGGCGCGGGGCTGACCGGGCTCGACGGACGCGATGCGCTGGTGGTCGTCACCAAGCCACCCTTTGCCGCCCGCGCCATCGAGGCGGCCGACCTGGCCGCCAGCCAAGGGGCCTTCGTGGTGGTGATCACCGACACGCCGCTCTGTCCCGCGCTGCGCCACGCGTCGGCGGGGTTCGTGGTGCCCACCGAAAGCCCGCATTTCTATTCGTCCTATGTGTCCACCATGGTGCTGGTCGAGACGATGATCGGAATGCTGGTGGGCCGCGCCGGGCGCGCGGCGCGCGAGCGGATCGCGCAGGTCGAGGAAAGCAACCGCCGTCTCGGAGAGGTCTGGAACGGCTGAAACCCAACCTCACGCAAACATCAACAAAAGGGAGAAAATGATGTTTTCAAAGCTCAAATTCACCATCACCGGCGCAGCGCTGGCTGCAATGATCGCGCCGGCCGCGCATGCAGAGGAGTTCATCACCATCGGCACCGGCGGCGTTACCGGCGTCTACTATCCCACGGGCGGCGCGATCTGCCGTCTGGTCAACAAGGGCCGCAAGGATCATGGCATCCGCTGTTCGGTGGAATCCACCGGCGGGTCGATCTACAACATCAAGACGATCCGCGCCGGCGAACTGGAATTCGGCGTGGCGCAATCCGACTGGCAGTACCACGCCTATAACGGCACCTCGAAATTCGAGGATGACGGCGCCTTCGAAGGCCTGCGTGCGGTCTTTTCGGTGCATCCCGAACCCTTTACCGTGGTGGCTCGCGCCGATGCCGGGATCTCCGAGTTTTCCGATCTCAAGGGCAAGCGCGTGAATATCGGCAACCCCGGCTCGGGCCAGCGCGGCACGATGGAAGTGCTGATGGACGCCATGGGCTGGACGACAGACGATTTCGCGCTTGCGACCGAGCTGAAGGCGGCCGAGCAGAGCCAGGCGCTTTGCGACAACCAGATCGACGCGATGGTCTATACCGTTGGCCACCCCTCGGGCTCGATCCAGGAGGCCACCACCGCCTGTGACAGCGTTCTGGTCGATGTCTCGGGCGACGCGGTCGAGAAACTGGTCGACGAGAACTCTTACTACCGCATGGCCACCATTCCCGGCGGGATGTATCGCGGCAACGACGAAGACACCCAGACCTTCGGCGTCGGTGCGACCTTCGTGACCTCGTCGGATGTCAGCGAGGACGCGGTCTATACCGTGGTGAAATCGGTCTTCGAAAACTTCGACGACTTCAAGAAGCTGCACCCCGCCTTCGCCAATCTCGCGCCCGAGGACATGATCAGCGCAGGCCTGTCGGCGCCGCTGCATGCGGGGGCTGAGAAGTACTACAAGGAACAGGGCTGGATCGAGTGATCCGCCCTTCGGGAAAGGGGGCACGGCCCCCTTTCCCCTTTTCGCTTGCGGAAAAATGACCAGACTGGCCGCCAAGAGCCCGTCGGACAGGGAGTGAACGGCGATGACCGACAATTCAGGCGGCAAGGGGCCGCTCAGCGAAACGGAGCTTCAACAGCTCGTCTCCTCCACTGATGGCGGCGCCCGCACTCCCGCCGGTTGGGTGGGGTTGCTGCTGGCCGCCATCGCAGTGGTCTGGTCGCTCTTTCAGGTACTACTGGCCTCCCCGGTGTCCAACTACGTGCTGCCGGGCGACCTGATCAACAATTCCCGTCAGATTCATCTGGCCTTCGCCATTTTCCTGGCCTTCATGGCCTATCCTATGTTCCGCAGCAGCCCACGCAGCTATGTGCCCGCCTATGATTGGGTACTTGCTCTGGCGGGCACCTTCATCTCGCTCTATGGCTATTTCTTCTATCAGAAGATCGTCGACAACGGCGGGCTGGCCGACCATACCGACAAATGGTTCGCGCTGGCCGGGCTGATCATCCTCTTCGAAGGCGCGCGCCGCGCGCTCGGGCCCGCAATGGCGATCATAGCGATCATCTTCCTGGCCTATGTCTTCTTCGGCGCGTCCGACTGGATACCGGAGGTCATCCGCTGGAAAGGCGCCAGCCTGCAGAAGGCGATGAGCCATATGTGGATCACCTCCGAAGGGGTGTTCGGCATCGCGCTTGGCGTCTCAACCAAGTTCGTCTTCCTCTTCGTGCTCTTCGGCGCGCTTCTGGACAAGGCGGGCGCGGGCAATTACTTCATCAAGATGGCCTTCGGTGCGCTTGGCCACCTGCGGGGCGGACCGGCCAAGGCCGCCGTGGTGGGTTCGGCCGCCACCGGCCTCATTTCCGGTTCGTCAATCGCCAATGTCGTCACCACCGGCACCTTCACCATCCCTTTGATGAAGCGGGTGGGCTTTACCAGCGAGAAGGGCGGCGCCGTCGAGGTGGCCAGTTCCGTCAACGGCCAGATCATGCCCCCGGTGATGGGCGCCGCGGCCTTCCTGATGGTGGAATATGTGGGCATCTCCTATGTCGAGGTGATCACCCACGCCTTCCTGCCCGCCACGATCAGCTATATCGCGCTGGTCTATATCGTCCATCTGGAGGCGGTGAAGAACAACATGCCCACGCTGGGCGACCGGGTCGTCAGCCTCGGGCGCACCATCGGCGGCATGTTCGCCTTCTTCGCGCTCTTCGCCGGCCTGTGCTATGCCGTGCAGTACCCGGTGGGCTGGATCGTGTCGCTTTTCCCCGAGGGCTCCGGCCTGATCCTGTCGGCGATCCTGATTGTGGCCTACATCGCGCTTCTGTGGCTGGCCGCGGGGGTGCCCGATCTCGAACCGGACGATCCCAATTCCGAGGACGTGCGGCTGCCGGTGGTGGGAGAGATCTACAAGGCCGGCCTCTATTTCCTGCTGCCGATCGTCGTGCTGGTCTATTTCCTGATGATCGAGCAGAAATCGCCGGGTCTTTCGGCCTTCTGGGCAACAGCGCTGCTTTTCGTGATCCTTGTCACGCAGCGCCCGCTCAAGGCGATGTTCCGCGGGGAAAGCGACACCGCCAACGCCATGCGCGCGGGGCTTCTCGATCTGCTAGAGGGGCTTATCGCGGGCGCACGCAACATGATCGGCATCGGCCTCGCAACGGCCACGGCGGGCGTGATCGTGGGCACGGTGACGCTCACCGGTGTCGGCCAGGTGATGGCCAACCTCGTGGAGTTCCTCTCGGGCGGCAACCTGATCCTGATGCTGGTGATGGTGGGCCTGCTCAGCCTCGTGCTTGGCATGGGCCTGCCGACCACGGCCAACTACATCGTGGTCAGCTCCCTTATGGCCGGGGTGGTGGTGGAACTTGGCGCCCAATCGGGGCTGATCGTGCCGCTGATCGCGGTACATCTCTTCGTCTTCTATTTCGGTATCATGGCAGACGTGACGCCCCCGGTGGGTTTGGCGAGTTTCGCCGCCGCCGCGGTCTCGGGCGGGGATGCGATCCGCACGGGCTTCATCGCGTTCTTCTATTCACTGCGTACCGTCGCGTTGCCTTTCGTCTTCATCTTCAACACCAACCTGCTCTTGATCGACGTGACATGGGTACAAGGCATCGTCACCTTCGCGGTGGCCACGGTGGCGATACTCGTATTCACCGCCGGCACGATGGGCTGGTTCCTGACGAAAAGCCGGATTTACGAAAGCGTCGCGCTGGTCCTGATCGCCTTTGCGCTGTTTCGGCCCGATTACTTCATGGACCGCATCCAGCCGCCCTTCAAGTCGGTCGATCCGGCAGGGCTTGAACAGGCGCTGGGTGCCGCCAGCCCGGGCCAGGACCTGCGCGTGGTCGTCGCTGGGCCCGACTTCATTAGCGGGGAGCCCAAGGACACCACGCTCGTGCTGACCGCGAAAGAGGGCATGGACGGGGCGGCCCTCCTGCAGGAGTACGGCCTCAGCCTGATGGAGGAGGACGGCCAGGTTCTGCTGGAGGAACCGATGTTCGGCACGCCGTTCTCGGAAGTCATGCAGGGCTTCGACTTCTACGGCGACGATCCGGTCGTGATCCGCTCGGTCAAGGCACCGGTCGATCAATGGCCGCAGGAGTTGATCTTCATTCCCGCGCTGCTGCTTCTGGCGCTTGTCGCCCTGCTACAGCGCGGCCGCATGACACGGGCAACCAGAGAAGGAGCCACCGCATGACCGGGCCTGTTCTTTGTGCAGTCGATGTAAGCAATCCCCATCGCGACGATAACGTCCTAAGGGCGGCGGCCCGGCTTGCCGCGCTTGACGACGCTCAACTCGACGTGATCACCGTGGTCCCGGATTATGGAATGAGCGTGGTAGGCAGCTATTTCGACCAGGGCCACCACGACAAGGCGGTCGAGGAGGCCCGCAAGCTGCTCAATGAGCTTGTCGGCGACGTGTTGGGAGAAGAGGCCAACAGCAAGGTGCGCCACATCGTGGCCACCGGCCGGGCCTATGACGAGATCCTGCGCGTGGCCGATGCCGACAAGGCCTCGCTCATCGTGATCGGCGCACACAAGCCCGATTTCAAGGACTACCTGCTCGGCCCCAACGCCGCCCGGGTGGTGCGTCACTCCAGCTGTTCGGTCTTCGTCGTGCGCTGAGCGAGGCGGCACCAGGTCTGCCGGAAAGGAACACGGCGGCCAGCGCGGCTTAGCCGAGCGTCTTCCTTTCCAGCTTCCGTTCCAGATGCGGCAGCCACTCTGCGCAGGCCTGGCGCCAGTCGGCGGCGACGATCTCCCGCGCCGCCCCGGCATCGCGCCGCGCAAATGCGTCAAGCAGGGCACGGTGTTCGGGCTGGTGATATCTGTGCCACCTGTCCCCGGGATCGCCGAAGAACGACGGGATCATGAAAAAGCGGTTCAGATTCGAGCGGATGGCAATGACCATCTCGATCGTGTTCCTCTGGCCCGAGCGCAGGATCGGCAGCAGGTGAAATCTCAGGTTGGTCTCATACCAGCTGCGCACATCCGTCTGCCCCTCCAGCAGGCGCGCGTTGAGCCGGTGCAGGGTGGCGACATCCTCGTCGGTCAGATGCGGCACGCCGAAATACGTCCCCCGCGGCTCCAGGATGCCGGCCAGCTCGAAAAGCTCGCGCAGTTCGCCCTTTTCCAGAGAACGCACCACGGCCGACCTGTTCGACACCCATTCGATCAGCCCCTCGGCGGCCAACTGGCGCATCGCCTCGCGCAGCGGCACGCGGCTGGTGCCGAATTTCCGGGCGAGGTCTTCCTGCTTCAGTCGCGTACCCGGCAGAAGCTCGGCAAAGACGATGGCGTCGCGCAGCCGGTCGGTGATCCGGTCGCCGATCGAGGCGGCCCGGACGGCACTGTCGTCGTCGCTCAGTTGTTGATACAGTGCCGCCATCACCCCTCCGTTGCCCCTGAGTATTCGGACCCAAGTCCCGGGCGGGAGACCAGCACGACGCGCCCGCCGACGGCCCGGCCCGAGAGCAGCCGCAGCGCCGCCGGCAGTTCTTCGAACTCCATCACTGTCGAGACGCGCGGGCGGATTTGCCCCTGCTCCAGATACTCGGCGAGCGGAGGCCACAGGGCGGCGACGATTTCAGGGTCTTCATGACAGGTCAGGCCCAGCGACGAGCCGATCACGCCCACATGTTTCACCAGAATATGGTTGACCGGCACGTCGGGGATGTCGCCCGAGGCAAAGCCAAGGGTCACGATCCGTCCACCATAGGCAAGCGCCCGGAAGGCGGCGCGGAAAAACCCGCCGCCCACCGGGTCGAGCGCCAGGTTCACCCCGCCCGGAACCTGCGCCCTGATGGCCTCGGTCAAGTCAGCCGATGTGGAGGACAACACGCGATCCGCCCCGCAGGACCGCGCAATAC
>JAUIBJ010000619.1 GCA_030428025.1 Alphaproteobacteria bacterium | reverse complement strand
GCACGAGACCCTCGGCGTCGGTATACTCGCCCGAGGCGAAGCCCGCCGCCAGACAGCCCAGGCAGGCAATATCGCCCACCAGCTGCGGCGCGGCGCGGCGGTTCTCGATGGCGGTGACGATCTCGGACATGGAGAGCGCCATCAGGCCGGCCTGGTCGTTCGCGATGAAGAGCTCGTCGCTCCCCTCGGGCGCGAAGAGCCGGCCTTGGGCGGCGCCGTCCATCACCCGCAAGCGGGCCGCGTAGGTCGCCTCTCCCCGTTCCTCGATGGCGAAGAAATGCAGAACGCCGTCCTCCGAGAGGGCCACCAGATGGCTCGAACGGTTGTGGAAGGCGAGGCTTCGCACCGGTGTGCCGGAGAGCAGGTCTTCGGTGACGATGGTCAAGGCGCGGGTGGCATTCGACGGCGGTGCTATCAGCGACACCCCGTTTGAATGCGAAATCGCGAGCCGGCCCGCTGTGCCGAAAGCCGCAAGGTCGGTGGGCATACCGATGTCGAGACGGCGGCCGAGGCTGAGCAAAGGGGCGCCGCCACTATAAAGATCAACTGTCGCGCCGCCTACTGGGCGGCTCTCGATGACGACAGCATCCTGCGTGCCGGGAAGCGCGGACAGCCAGGTCAAGGAGGTACCAAGGCGCGTGGCCTCGGCCTCGGGCTGAACCTGCCCCTTCTGAGACGGCCAGGCGTAGAGCGCGTCCCCTGCTGTACTCATCGCATACACCGTGCCGTCCCCGGCGGTGACCGGCGCGTCGAAGGGTTCGGGCGCCGTGGCGATCTTCTGCAACGTTTCTGGATCGTCCCGCCATTCGAAAAGCCGGCCATGGGCATCGGCGGCCCGCACGACCCCGGCATCGGGCCCTGCCTCGGCCCTGTGCATGAAGCTCAGGCCGAAGCCCAGCTTAACCGGTCTTGCCACGTCCAGAACGGTATCGACCCAGCTGAGCGTGCCGTCCGGCATCAGCGCCAGCACCTCGCCCCGCGCGTAAGCTGCCACGAGGGAAACAGGCGGCTGGCCCTGTAGGGAGTCGAGGACCCGGGGTTCGACCCCGTCGCCCGCGTCGAGGACGACCACGGGCGGGGAGGACGGCGCTTGCGGCTGCAACTGCTGCTGCTGTTGTTGCTGCTGTTGTTGCTGCTGCACTTGCTGCAAAGGCTGCTGCTGCTGCACCTGCTGGAGAGAAGGCAAGAGCGCCCGGCTCAACTCGAACCCGTCATCCGGGCCACGGCGATAGATCAATCCGCGCCCCTCCTCGGTGATCACCACCATCGAGCCTTCGGGGCCGACGCGCAGAAGCGAGGCCACCTGCCCGCCCGGCAACTCCGCGACCGCCTGCTCGGAGCCATTTGGGTTGAGCCGCAGAATGGTGCTGCTGCGCCCCACTCCCTCGCCCGCATAGAGCTGTCCGTTCACCACGTCGGCGGCAAAGCCGTTTCCTCTCTGCACGAGTTCCCCGATCCGGCCGAACAGGGCTACGCCCATGGAGACGAGCAGCGGTGCCTCGTCAGAGGCGTCGGCCCTCAGGCCGACCGGGATCGGCACCGGCGCGAGATCTGGAAGGGAGAGCCCGGCCCAGCTGACTTCCGGCGCTTTGTAGAAAAGGTCGTCGATCGCCCGCACGGCCCCGAACTGGCCGGACTGATCGCCTTCGGCCGAGGCAGCTTCGCCGAGATAGCGCTCATGCGGCGGCCCCTCGAACCCCTCGAAGACATGCGCCCGGCTCATCACCGCAAGAACGGGCTCGCCGGTGTCGGGATGGGGCACGAAGGCCAGCGCCTGAATGCCGCCATAGGGCGCGCGCGCCTCGTTCACCCGCGACAGGCGGCGCGGGGCGCGCTTGCCGCCGGTTTCCCAAAGCCGGATCATCCCGTCGAGCCCGGCCGAGGCGACAAGGGCGCCGTCCGGCGCGATGGCGACGGCGGTGACGGCGCCGGCATGGGCGCGGTCGAGCGCGGGCGCGTCCGCCGCCAACAGGTAGCCCTCCGCTTCCTCCACCTCGGCCACGGCGTGGTGATGCATTCCGCTGAGCAGGAGATTCGCCGCCAGAAGTGCGGCGGCGGTGGGAACCAGCGCAACCAGTCCGAATTCGAGGACGACCCGCCAGCGCGGACGAGTGCGGGCGAGCCAGCCCGTCACGGCCGACGCGGCACCGCCCAGCGGAGGGAGGCTGGGCAGCGTCAGAGAGGGGCGGCGCCGCGCGGGTTCGGAGGGGGCGTCTGGCGGGGTAGCGGCCTCCGGCGTTTCCTGCGCCGGCGTGGTGGCCGGTTCGGGCGCGCCGCCCTCAAGCACCTCCTCCACGACCTTCCACAGCATCTCGGGCTCGGGCCGGGCGGGCAAGGTGAAGCGCGCGGGGTCCATCACTATCCCAAGGCGCTCGGAGACCAGCGTGCCGGCCTCGCCTTTCCTGCCACCCAGATGGAGGCGTGCGTAGGGCAGCGGGCGGCCCGGGCTCCTGCCATGGGCCCAATCCCCGCGCCGCAGCGCCGCCCCGACCCAGGCGTCGGTGGTGATCAGGACGGCCGGATCGCCCCCCGTGGCGCTTTCCAGACGCTCTTCGATGGCGCGTGGTGCGAGACCCTCGTCCGGATTGCGGGACGGCGAAGCGCGCGTCGTCTCGGCCTGCGACAGGAAAGGATCCGCGGCCTTGGCATCCCGCGACTGCGTGGTCTTCCTCGCGCCCTTGAACCCGCTGTCGTTCTCCGAGGATGGCACCGACAGGATCAGCAGGTCGAAATCCACGATCCGCAGATCGTGGTGCTCGCCCAGCACGCGCTGAAGCAGTTCTTCGACGCGCTTGTCGCGGCCGGCAAGGATCACCGTGAGGGGCGGAATGTTCATGCCTCCCCCCCGCGGCGCCGGAACGGCACGTGATGGATCGTGCCGTCGAGCAGAAGATAGGCGACCGGCGCGCAGAACCCCAGCACCAGGAGCGGCAGATAGTCCCCCGCCATCAATGCCGAGGTGGACCAGGGCCAGGGCGCCACGAAGGCCGCGGTGACCGCATAGCAGA